>CAZMDT010000131.1:0-221 GCA_964564965.1 uncultured Planctomycetaceae bacterium
CCCAGGGCGGCGAGACGGTGCGGCGCCACGAGGACCTGACGGCGCTGGTGCTGATCGTGCTGCTGGTGTTGCTGACGGTGGAGTCGTTCTTCGCGAACCGGTTCTACCGGCGCCCCCCGGACAGCGGGGCGCTGGGCCCGGTGCCGGGTCCATCCGCCTCCGGCGAGTCGCCACCGTAGGCGCGCGGCGCGTTTTCGGTTGACCGCCTGCCGCGGGAGTGT
>CAZMDT010000131.1:231-3143 GCA_964564965.1 uncultured Planctomycetaceae bacterium
GGCAGCCCCGGCGCGCCGGGGTCCCGGCGGACGCGGGGCCGTGCCACCCCGGGCGGCACACGAGGAAGTTCAGGGACCTTCGCCATGCCTCCGAAGCCAATCGTCGACCTGCCGAAGATCGACCAGGACACGATCATCGCCAGCCGCGAGCAGATCTACGCGATCAACCCGCACGCGTTCGAGTTCCGCCAGCTTGACGGCATCTTCCTCGTGGACCGGGGCGCCGGGGTCATCGCCGGATACCGCGAGGTTCGCGACGACGAGTTCTGGGTCCGGGGGCACATCCCCGGGCGCCCGGTCTTCCCCGGCGTGCTGATGATCGAGACGGCCGCCCAGCTCGTCAGCTACTACGTGCTCAGCGAGTCGCCGAAGCGGGGGTTCCTCGGGTTCGGGGGGGTGGACGGCGTGAAGTTCCGCGGCGCCGTCGCGCCGGGCAGGCGGATCATCATGCTCGGCAAGATGCTGGAGAACCGCCCGAGACGCTGCGTCGGCGCCACCCAGGCGTTCGTGGACGGCCAGATGGTCTACGAGGGCCTCATCACCGGCATGTGGATCTGACGCGGAGGCCGCCGGCGAGGCGCCCGTTCCAGCGCGCCGGGGCGGAGCGCATCATGCCGACGTGGCTCACCAGGTTCGAAGAGCACATCGCGGTTCCCGCCGGCGGCGGGCCGCTGTCGGCGGAGCAGATCGCGCGGGTCCCCGCCCGGCGGGGCGTCGTGGCGCTGCTGGCCACCGGCGACCGCCCGATCGCGCTGATGACGGCCGCCGACATGCGGGCACGCGTCCGCACCCGCCTCCGCGAACCCGCCCCGGGCGGGCGGCGCCGCTCCGCCGACCTGCGCGCCATCACGCGACGCCTCGCGTGGGTGCCCACCTGGAGCCACTTCGAGACCGACCTGCGCTTCTTCGAGCTGGCGCGGCGGATCTGGCCGGAAAAGTTCCCCGCGATGCTCGCGTGGAAGCCCGCGTGCTTCGTGCACGTCGATCCGGCGGGGGCGCTGCCGCACTTCTCCGCCGGGCGGCGGCTGCCGGAAGAGGGAAGGAGCTTCGGGCCGTTTCCCTCCGATCGGGCCGCCCGGGCATTCATCGATGCCCTCCAGGACGCCTTCGCCCTCTGCCGCGACCTGCGCTGCCTCCGCGACGCCCCCCACGCCGTTCCGTGCGCCTATGGGCAGATGGGCCGCTGCCTGCTGGCGTGCAACGGCACGGTGTCGATGGACGAGTACCGCCGCGCGGTGGCGCAGGCGGCCGAGTTCGCGGCGGGGCGGCGCGATCCGCTGCGCCGCGAGCTGACGGCCGAGATGAGGGCCTCCGCCGAACGGCTGGACTTCGAACGGGCCGCGGCGGTCAAGGCCCGCCTGGCGCGCCTGGCGGCGCTGGGGCTGCGCGACTTCGCCCATGTCCGCCCGCTGGAGGCGTTCCAGTTCGTGCTCGTCCAGCCGGGGCCAAGCCGCACGCGGGCCAGGGCGTTCCTCGTTGACCGCGGGCGTCTTGCGGAGCCCCGGTCGCTGAGCTACCCGCTGCGGCCGGCGGAGCTTCGCCGGACGCTTCGGCGGATGGCCGAGTTCGCCGGCGCGGCCGGGCCGACCGGCGAGCCGGAACGGTGGCGCACGGGGCTGGTGGCGCAGGCGCTGTTCAGCGGCCCGCGGCGGCGGGGGCTGGCGCTTCACTGGACGCCGGACCTGGACGCCGGCGCCTTCGCCTCGGCCATCGAGTCGGCCCGGGGGGTGTTGATGCTCCGCGCGCCGCGACGGCCGCGGGCACGATAGTCTCGCCCGGGGGCTCGCGGCCGCGGCCCGGCGCCGGCCGGCGCGGGCCGGCGGTGTTGTCGGGGCGAGGGCGATCTGCGACAATGGCCTGCTTAGATGCCTGCACGGGTGCTGGCATTCTGGCGGCCGTTCCGGTGGCGGCGACGCCGCCTGTGGCGGTACGTGTCGCCCCGGCGCCGCAGCACGGGGCTGTTGCTGCTGCTGCTTCTGGCGGTGCTGGCCTACGGCTACTGGTACGCCACCGACGCGAGGCGGCTTCGTCGTCTGGCGGCGGGATACCTCAGGGACCTCACGGGGGCGCAGGTCAGCATCGGCTCGGCCCGGTTCAGAATCTTCGGCAACGTGGAGATGGAGGACGTCGTCGTTCGCGTGCCGGGCAGCCGCTCGCCGCAGCCGCTGTTTGAGGCCCGGCGGGTGGTGCTGTCGCACGATCCGTGGCAGCTACTGTTCAGGGGCCGCCTCCGGCCGACGGAGATCGTGTGCACCGATGCCCGTGTGAACATCGAGTACTACGACGACGCGGGCACGCGCAGCAACGTGTCGCTCCTGGCGGAGCTGTCTCGCCGGTCGCGCCGGCCCGGCGACGGCGGCGCCGCACCGGGGGAGCTGCCGCGCATCCGCCTGGCCCGGTGCACGCTCGCCTGCTACCGGGCGGACCCGCGCGCGAAGCTCCGGGAGATTCCCGTCGAGCTGGTGCTGGTTCCGGAGGGCGAGGCGGGGTACCGGGCGGACATTCAGGGCGGCCCGGGCGAGGGCATGGGGCGCGTTTGGGCGCAGGTGACGCTGGACATGACCACCGGCCGGACGGTCCGAGGCCAGGCGGACGGTTCGCTGATGAGTATTGCCACGGCGCTGCCGCCGGCGTATGCGGCCGCGCTGAGGCGGTTCCTCGTGGACGACCACCTCAGCGCCGAGTGGACCCGTCCGGCGGAGGGCGGGCCCTTCCGGCTCGTGCTGCGCGACGCCGCCCTCACGCTCGCCGAGGAGCTGGGCGGGCTCGCAGTCGAGGGCGTCAACGGCGCCGTGGTCTTCGACCGGCAGGGCGTCCGTGTGGAGGGCGTCCGCGGGCGCCTCCCGGCGCCCCGCGGAGGGGCGGTGGAGGTCAACCGCCGCTACGTGATCCCCGAGCTGGTCGCCGCCCGG
>CAZMDT010000131.1:3153-4932 GCA_964564965.1 uncultured Planctomycetaceae bacterium
AGGGACGTTCGAGATCAACGGCCGGTATGACGGCTACGCCGCCGACGCGCCCTACGAGGTGACGCTGGCGGTGCGCGACGCGCGGGTGCCGAAGCTCCCGGCCGGCGGGGGCGAGACGCTGGAGCACTTCCGGCGCATCGACCGTGCCTACAGCCCCGGCGGGCGGCTGGACCTGGACCTCACCGTGTCGCGGACGGCCGAGGGCGTTCCGGCCTGGCACGGGGCGGTCACGGGCCGAGGGATGACCGCCCGCTATCGCTACCTGCCGTACCCGGTCGACGACATCCGGGGGCGGGTCGAGTTCGCCGGGAACCGCGCCGAGTTCCGGAACGTGACGGCGAGGCACGGCGACGCGCGATTCACGATCGCCGGGTGGGCGGACGTCATCGAGGGGCGCGACACCTACGACGTCACCGTCCGGGCGGTCGGCCTGCCCGTCGATGAGACGCTCTGGGCGTCGCTGGAGCCCCAGGGCGGCATGCGGAACGCCTGGCGGTCGCTGCGCCCCCGGGGCCGGTTGAGCGTGGAAGGGCGCGTCCGGCGCGAGCCCCACGACGAGCACGACCGGACGGCCCTCACCTTCCTGCCGGGCGGGGAAGCGTGGGTGGTGCCGAAGTTCTTCCCGTACCCCGTCCGGATCACGGGCGGGTGCGTGCACATCGCCGGCGGGGAGGTCACCATTGCCCCGCCGGGGGCCGATCTGCCCGGCGGCGGGCCCATCTGCGCCGAACACGGCGACGTGCGGTGCCGGGTCCACGGGCGGATGCTGAACGCCGACACCACGGCGCCGGACATCGACATGGTGGTCGAGGCCGACGGCGTGCCGCTCGACGAGGCGCTGCGGGGCGCCCTGGGGCCCGGGGCGCGCGAGCTGCTGGCGTCGCTGCACGCCGGTGGCGTCGCGCGCGAGGTCACCGCGCACGTCACGCAGCACGGGGGCGCGCCGCCGGTTTACGAAGCCGCCGCCGCCGTCGAGGACCTTCGCTTCCAGTACGAGGCGTTCCCGTACGCCGTCACCGACGGCGCCTGCCGGCTGGTCATCCGGCCGAACCAGGTGGACATCGTGGAGCTTCGCGGCTGGCACGGCGGGGCGGCCATCGAGGTCGCCGGGCGCGTCGACGTGGCCGGGGAGGCGGCACGGGCGGCCGTCAGCGCGACCGTGCGCGATCTGGAATTCAGCGACGACCTGCTGGCGGCGCTGCCGAAGGGGGCGCGGAAGATCTGGGCGGAGGTGAACCCGTCGGGGACGGCCGACGTGCGGGTGGGGCGCTACGCGACGGGCCCGGGCGGCGAGGCGGGGGCGGACTACGACATCCGGATCATGCCGCGGGAGATGGCGTTCCGTTACGTGGGCATTCCATACGACGTTCAGGTCGGCGGGGGCGCGGCGCCCGGCGAGGGCGAGACGGCGTCGATCGAGGTCACGGGCGGGCGGGTCGTGCTGCGCGGGCTGCGTTCAACGGCGGAAGCGGCCCGGCCGCGGCTGGGGCTCTTGAGCGGCACGATCGATTACGACGAGGACCGCGTGGCGGCGCGGCTCCGGCTGAAGGCCGACCGGTTGACCCTCGACGCGGAGCGGATCGCCGCGCTGCGTGAGCGCGGCGTGCCGTTGGCCGAGAGCCTCCGGCCCGGGGGGCAGTTCGACCTCGACCTGCGGGCGCTCGATATCATCCAGTCGCGCCGCGCGGCCACCACCGCCCCGGCGACCCGCCCGGCGGGCGGCCCCGCCACCCGGCCCGCTGAGCAGTGGCAGACCACCTGGTCCGTCACCGGGCAGGC
>CAZMDT010000131.1:4942-8029 GCA_964564965.1 uncultured Planctomycetaceae bacterium
CGCCGCCGTCCGCTTCGCCCGTACCGACAGCACCGTGTCCGGCACGGCGTTTGGCGCCATCTCGCAGATGTCCGCCGGCCTCGGCATCGACGGCAAGCTCACGGGCTTCGCCGTGGGCATCGACGACAAGAGGACGGCCGGCCGGATCGAGGCGCACCTCCTGAAGCGCCCGGGCGGCGCCCTGACCGTCGAGGACCTTTGCGGGCAGGCCTACGGCGGGCAGTTCGAGGGCAAGGCCGTCCTCGACCTCGATGCCCCGGTGAGGTACCGCCTGTGGGTCAGCTTCGAGGGCCTGAGCATGGCGGAGCTTTTCGGCGAGGCGGCCGGGGACGACGGACGCGCCGGGGCGCCCGGAACGGTGGACGGCAACACCGAACTCAGCGGCGTGGCCGGGGCGCCGGACGAGCGGCGGGCCTCCGGGCGGCTCCGCATCGCCAAGGCCCGCCTGCTGAAGGTGCCGATCCTGCTCGGGCTCGTGCAGGTGATCACGCTGTCGCTGCCGGGCGACAAAGCCTACTCCGACGGCCACATCGCCTACCATCTCAAGGGCGACGCGCTCGTGGTCCGGGAGATCGCTCTCGGCGGGGCGGCGGCGTCGATCGTCGGCTCGGGGCGGGTGGATCTGAAGCGCGGGACGATTGCGCTGACGTTCCTTCGCGGCCCGGCGGGGGCGCTGCCCCGCATCGAGGGTCTCGACGAGCTGCTCCAGGGCATCCTGGGCGAGATCGTCGAGGTCCGCGTGACCGGCACGCTGGACCGCCCGCGGGTCGAGACGGTGCCACTGCGAAGCGTGAAGCGGATCATCGACACGATTCTGCGCCCCGAGGCGGGCGGCTGAGGCCGGCGAAGGCACGGAAGGAGCACGTGGCAGATGGCGAAGATCGGCATCATCGGCGGCAGCGGGCTCGGCGAGGCACTCGCCGGGGGCATTCAGGGCACTTCGCGAAGCGTTCCCACGCCGTTCGGCGAGCCCTCCGGCGAGATCATGGAGCTGGCGTGGGGCGGCACGGAGATCGCCGTGCTGAACCGCCACGGCCGGGGGCACCTGATCCCGCCGTCGCAGGTGAACTTCCGGGCGAACCTGTACGCCCTGAAGGTCATCGGCTGCACGCACGTGATCGCCTCGGGCGCGGTCGGGTCGCTGCGCGACCCGATCCGCCCGCGCGACCTGGTCATTCCCGACCAGGTGATCGACAAGACCTCGCGGCGGGCGCCGACGTTCTTCGAGGCGGGCCTGGCGGCGCACGTGGAACTCGCCTCGCCGTTCTGCCCGGTGCTGCGGCGGCACCTGCTCGCCTGCGCCGACGCCGTCGAGGCCAGCGTCCACGACGGCGGAACCTATGTCTGCATGGAGGGGCCCGCCTTCTCCACCCGCGCCGAAAGCGAAATGCACCGGCTCTGGGGCGGCGACCTCATCGGCATGACGGCCATGCCCGAGGCCAAGCTCGCCCGCGAGGCCGAACTCGCCTACGCCATGGTCTGCCTCGTCAGCGACTACGACTGCTGGCGCCCGCACCCCGCCGACCTCGACAAGCACGAACTGCTCAAGGAGATCATCGAGCACATGACGGCGGCGGCCGGCAACGCCGTGGCGCTGATTCGGACAGCCGTGGAGCGGTTCGCCGACATCGCCGACGTCCCCAGCCCCGCCCACAACGCCCTGGAGCTGGCCATCTGGTCCGACCGGGGGACGATCTCCGCCGACACGAAGGCGCGGTACGGCGTCCTGCTCGAGAAGTAACTGTAGGCGGGCGGGGCCTCAGCCGCCGGGCGGCTCGACGAGCAGCCCCGCGAGCATCAGCAGCATCAGAGCGGTGGAGAACGCGGCCGTGCGCACGTCGATGTTCGGCAGCCGCCGGCCTCGCAGCACGCACCGAACCGGGCGCGCCAGAAGCAGCAGCAGCACGGGGGCCGCCAGAAGCGCCCGCGGCGCGAGCCCGACGGCGGCGAGAGCGCATGGCGCAACCGTCGCGGCAGCCGGAAGCAGCACGTACAGCCACGTCGCCAGGCGCCCGCCGGCCACGTGGGCGAGCGTCCGGATGCCGGCCCGGGCGTCGTCGAGGCGGTCGCGCAGGTTGTTGCCGACGAGGACGCTCGTGGTCGCCAGGCCGACGGGCAGCGACAGCATGGCTGCACGCCAGACGAACAGCCCCGTGAGCAGCCAGGCCGAGGCGATCATCAGCCCCGGGCCGAACGCCGCGAAGATCAGCAGCTCCCCCAGCGCCCGGTACTTCAGCTTCAGCGGCTCGCCGGTGTAGGCGTAGACGGCGGCGGCGCCGGCGCCTGCAAGGGCCAGCGCCCCCGGCCCGCGCCGCCCCGTCACGTAGAGGACCGGCACGAGGGCGAGCAGTCCGCAGACCGTTGCCTCCCACAGCACGTCGCGCGGGCGCAGCTCGCCGCGCGCGAGCACGCGCCCCGGCATGCCGTCATCGTCGGGTCCGCGAACGCCGCGCGTCGCGTTGGGGGGCCCCTCGCCCGGGCGGTCCACGCCGCTGCGGAAGTCGAAGTAGTCGTTCAGCAGGTTCCCCGCCAGGTGCAGCAGCGCCGCCCCCGCGACCACCGCGGCGGCGACCGGCCAGTCCCAATGCCCCACGGGCTCCGCCGCCGCGAACGCCACCAGCACCGGCAGCACGGACAGCGGCAATGAGAACGCCCTGAGCGCCTTGAGTCGTACGGTGATCCACGCGGCCGTCATGCGGTCAGTCACCCTCCGGGGCCGTCCCGGGAGCTTTGGACGGCCGGGCTAGTCATCGGGCCAGCCGGCACGGCCGATGAGCTTCACGAAGCGCACGCCGCAGAGGTGGCGGCGCTCGATGTCCTGGCCGTGGCGTTCGACGGCGAGCAGCGTCTGGATGTCGGGGCCGCCGACGGGCAGGACGATTGTCCCGCCGTCGGCGAGCTGGTCGAGCCAGGGCTGGGGCACGTCGGGAGAGGCGGCGCCGCAGATGATGCGGTCGAACGGGGCCTCGGCGGGCCAGCCCAGGCTCCCGTCGCCCGTGGCGAAGGTCACGTTGGCCACGTTCAGCGCGGCCAGCGTGGCGGCGGCGCGTTCGGCCAGCTCCGCCAGCCGCTCCATCGCGTACACGT
>CAZMDT010000132.1:0-7964 GCA_964564965.1 uncultured Planctomycetaceae bacterium
CCAGCACCGGGCGCGGCGAGTTCAGGACCTTCGCCTCGAAGTCGTCGTAGGTCTCCACGGCGATGACGTCGCCCGGCCCGCTGACGCCCACGAGCGCCACCAGCAGCCCGACGCCCGCCCCCACGACCGCCCCAACGGCCGGCCGACCGAACTTCACCTGCGCGGCAACCGCCCCCGCGGCCAGACCGGCCAGGATGATCAGGACCTGCGTCAGCGTCATGGGGCGTCCTCCTCCCGCCTGCCGGAGTGTCCGTCGCGGCCCCCGGCAGACGTGCCTGCTCCGGGCCTCTTCCTACTCATGGCGGCCCGTATCCTCCGGTCTTTGTGCGCCAAGGGCCGCTACGTGCCGTATCGGCCGGATTCCAGGACGACTTCGGCTGGGGGCACGAGGAGGCAAGAGGCAGTACGCAACAGGCAACAGGTGATGGATTCGTTGACGCGTTGGCTCGTAAGCCCGTGAGCCTACAGGGCCCTCATCCGTCCACGAGTGAGCGGATCCTCGATCCGGCGAGTTCAGCAGTTAACGAGTCAACGAGGCCGCTTCGCCCCCACGTCGCGTGTTGCCGCGCCCTACAGCTCGTAGGTCCCCTGCTTCCAGTTGATCTTGCTGACCTTGCGGAACAGTTCCTCCGGCGCCGCCTTGTTGTGCTGGCCGAAGAACACGTGCTTCCATGACCGCCGGGCCGCGGGGTCCGCCGTCAGGATCCCGCCGCGGAGGAAATAATCGAACCGCACGCCGTCGACTTCGGCGCCCGCGTCGAACGCCGCCGTCACGCCCTTGGGCAGCTTGTCGAGCTGCTGCTTGAGGTAGTCCTGCGCCTTCGGGTCGCTCCGCCGGAAGGCCAGCCCATCGGCATGCCAGCCCTTGGCGTCGAGCCCGTTCCAGCCGATGACGAGGCACGCCTTCTCCACGTCGGTGCTCACCGTCTTCACGTGGGCGCCCTCCAGCACCATCAGCGGCACGAGGCGGTCCTCCAGGCTGCGGTTGCGGGGCGGGCTCAGCAGGCCGTTGCCATAGAACTTCGTGCCGTTGGTGTTCTGGTAGCTGATGCCCACAAACGCGTCGCGCGTCAGCGGACGCTCCGCCAGCCCGCCCTGAAGCGTCCCCAGCACGCGCAAATCGACGATGGAGATCTGGTTGCACCACTTCGCCAGCACCGCGCCGTCCAGCAGCACCAGCCGCCCCTCGGCCGCGATGTAGGGCGTGGCGTTCCGCCCGGGCTGCACCCGGCTGTCCGGGCCGATGATCAGCGTGCCGCTGAGCACGCGGAACTCATCGCCCGTCGAGAACGCCCCGAAGAACTCGCACGACACTCCGGCCTTCTTGTTGAACTGGATGTACTGCGAGACGCTGCTGCCCTCGGTGCGTTCGGCCGCCGACGGATCGCCGTTGTCGTTGCGGAAGAACGCGTGGCCCTCGCCCCTCGGCTCGAGCGACCCGTGGTTGCCCATGCCGCCGCCGCGCTTCAGCCAGATGTTGCCGTGCGCCTTCAGCCCCGAGGAGTACCACCGGGCGTTGCGTTCGACCGTCAGGTGGCGGACGGTGACGGGGAAGTGCTCGACCTCGTCCTTCTTCCAGCTCACGGTGTAGGGCGTGTCGGAGGCGGGCAGGAGGATGTCGGTGTCGGCGTCGGGGCCGGTGCGGGGGGGCTGGCCCGTCGCGGCGTCGATCCAGTTCTTCAGGTCGTAGGCGCTCAGCGTGGCGCGTCGGTTCTTCACGTCGGCGCTTTCGCCCGGGCGGGCCCACACGAGCAGCCGCCCCTTCGCCCAGGACTGCTTCAGGAACAGCTCCTTCCCGCTGAGGGGCCAGACGGCCCGGTCCTCGAAGTGCGGGTCCGAGGCGCTGGCCTTGGCGTATCCGGGCGCCTCGGCGGCCTTGGCCCAGTTGATCTTCGCGGACGGCTCGGAGGCGCGGGCCGTCGGGGCGAGACAGACGGCGAGGACGCCGATGGCGGTGATTGAGCGTGATGTCACTGGTGGTACTCCTGAACGGGCCTCAGTAAGCCTTGGAGTCTAACACGCCGCCGGCGCCGGCGTGGCGGGAAATCTGCCCAGGGGGAGCCAACAGGCAACGGGGAGCCCGGGGGCGAAACCCCGTGGACTGGTGAACTCATGAACTCCCTGACGGGGGGACGTGGTGCGCTCGCTGTGCGGAGCGTTCTACGGCACGTGGCCGCCCTGGGCGGACGGGCCGTCGCCGGCCGGCGACTCGGGGGGCTTGCCCTCCGGCGTGCCCGGCCCGCCGCGCTCGTCCCCCTCGCCCGGCTTGTGCTCTGCCGACCCCGGCTGGCTGCCGAAGCGGACCGTGAACCGCTTGCCCCCACGTTCCATGATGACGAACGTGGGGTGAATCTCGATGACCTTCGCCTCGCGGACGATCTCGCCGACGCTGACGAACTTGCCGCTGATGTTCGCCTCGAGGCCGTCGCCGCCCTGAGCAATGCCCGTCAGCCAGAGGTCCGGCGGGCAGGGAATGTAGTCCCAGCTCGCCGCCTCCGGCTCAGCCGGCACGCCGGCCGGGCGGCTCGTCGGCTCGGACTTCGCCGGGCGGCGCAGGTGCGCGGGAATCTCCGGCGCGCGGTAGTTCTCGAGGAAGCTGTTGGCGTCGGCCTTCGCGGGGTGCGGCGGGACGACCGGCGTCCTGGGCGGCGGCTCCTGGGGATCCGGTGGGGGCGTGGGTGGCGCCTGGGGCTCGGCGGGCCGGGCCTCGGGCGCCCGGGCGGCCGACGCCTGCTGCGGGCTGGCCGCCTCGCCTCCGAACACCGCCAGAAGCGTCACGACCGCCACGAGCAATGCGGCGGCAGCGGCGGCGATGAGGACCGCGGGGCGCCGCGTCTGCCAGAGCGCGGCGGCACGGGCCGCGAGGCGGGCGGCGGCGGGCGGCGAGTGCCGGGCGTCGGCAGCGGCCTGGGCGGCCTCCCGGGCGGCGCGGCCGGCGTCGGCCTTCTCGGCGGCGATCCTCCGCAGTGCGGCCCGCATGTCGGCGTGCTGACGCGCCGTCAGCGAGCCGACGAGGTCGTCGTCCTCCTCCCGGCGCGCGGGCGGGGGCGCCTGCTGCGGCGTGATGCCCAGTCGCGAGCCGCCGTAGCTGCTGACCTCCGGGCCGGGGCGCGACCGGCCGGTGCCGCGGCCGAGGCGTCCGGCCGCAAAATCGGTGTTCTTCTTCCTCTGCGGCATCGGTTGCGTTCCGGCACGTGTGCCGTGGAGGACCGCTCGCGACTGCCGCGCCGGGCGGGGCGGCCCGGCAGATCGCCTGCCGGTCGGCTAACCGCCGAACAGCCGACGGAGCAGCCCGCTGCCCTTGCCGGCGCCGGAGCCCCGCCTGCTCGGGCCCTTGTAGTTGGCCGTGCCGGGCAGCCGGCCTTCCTCGTCCATCCTCCGAAGGTGGGCACGCAGGGCGGCGTATTCGTCGCCCTCGAGGTCGGGGTTGTCCACCTGCTGCGCGGCTTCCTCCGCTGGGGTGTCGACGGCCGCTTCGGGCTCGTCCGTTTCGTCGGCGGGCGCCGCGGGCGCGTCCCGCTCCGCGCCGGCCAGTGCCGGCTCCTCGGGCACCTCGGCGCCGCTCGGTGCCGGCTCGATGGGCCGGTCGGCCCACGTCGCCGGACCGCCGGCCGGGTGGCCCGCCGGCTCTTCACGGTCCGCCGGACCCCTGATGCGAACGGGCACCTCGTCCTCGTCGCTGCCGGACGGCTCGCCGTCGGGGGCCACCACGTCGATGCGAAAGGCCGGCCCGGCCTCGGGCGCAGCGGCCTCCAGCGTGGCCGCTCCGGCGCCGGCCGCAGCAGCCGCCAGGCGGGCCTGACGCTCGCTGAACTCCCGCTCACGCTTCGCCAGCAGCTCATCGAGGCTGACCTCGCCGTCGCCATCGGCGTCCTCCGCGGCAGCGGGCGCGGGCGGCTCCTGGGCGGCGGGTGTCTCGGTTTCCAGCTCGGGCACCGGCGGCTCCGCCGGCTCCTCGGGCGGCTCCTCGTGCGAGGCCGCAAGCCTGTACAGCGGATCGACCGCGGCCTGCGGCTGCTCGTCCTGCGGCTCCGACAGCTCGTAGATGCCGCCCTCGTGCCGGGGCTCGTGCGGCGGCGGGGCGGCCTCGCTCCCGGCCGGCAGGGCCGCCAGCGGGTCCGCGGCCAGCTCGCCGATCTCGTAGAGCTTGCCCGGCGTGCCGTCCGGCTCGGGCGGCGGCACGGCGACGAGCGCGTCCAGCTCATCGACGACCTCGGCGGAGGCGGCGGAAGTGGGCACGTGCACCACCGTCGCCTCATCGGAGACGGGCGCCTCCTCGGCGGCGGCTGTGGCGGCAAGTTCGTCGTCGTCAGGCTCGGCGCCGCGGGCGTGCCCGCCCTTGTGCGAGGCCCGCACGCTGGCGGCGGCGTGGGCGCGGAGGTCGTCCACGGACAGCCGGTCGAGGTCCGCTTTGGCGTCGGCGTCGGAGACCGGCTGGAACCATCCGCGCGGCGATTCGAGAATCTCCCTCGCCAGGGCGAGGTAGTCCTTGGCGGCGTTGGAGTCGGGCGCGAAGCCCATGATGCTCTGCCTCGACGCCGGGCACTCGCGCATGCGGACGTTCTCGCGGATGACCGTCTCGAAGACCTTCCCCGGCAGCGCCCGCCGCAGCTCCTCCAGCACCAGCCGGCTCAGCCGCGTCCGACCGTCGTACCGGCACGCCAGCACCCCCCCCAGCGTGATGTTGTGCCCGAAGCCCTCGCGGATGTCTTCGAGGGTGGTCAGGAGGATCTTCAGGCCGTCGAGGGCGAGGATGGAGGTTTCGACGGGCACGAGCACGAACTGGGCGGCCATCAGGGCGTTGGCGATCAGGCGGTTGCCGAGGCTCGGGGGGCAGTCGATGAGGATGGCGTCGAACGGCCGGAGCTGCGCCAGCACCTTGCGGAGCTGTCCGCCCTGGGTGGGGCGGAGGTCGTGCGCGACCGAATCGAGCTTGCCGCTGGCGGGCACCAGCCACACGCCCGGCAGCACGTCGGCGATGGGCTCCAGGCCCCGGCCCCCGCGCATGGCGTCGGCGAGGCGGCTGTCCTCCTCCACCCCCAGCCAGCGCGACGAGGCGGCCTGTCCGTCGAGGTCGACCAGCAGGACGCGCTGACCGAGCTCGCCCAGGGCAGCGGACAAGCTGACGGCCGTCGTGGTCTTGGCCGTGCCGCCCTTCTCGTTCGTAACCGCGATGACTTTGTCCGTTTGCATCGTCGTTGCGATCCTTGTTGGGGGCTTTCGTTCAATGGGCCAAGCGACCGCTGAGGCCTCCTGGGCCGACGGATAAACACGGGTACACGGGTTGCCCGTCTTCTCATCGGGCGGCCCCGGGCCGGAGATAAGCAGCAATCGGCGGGTTGCGGGCCGCCTCGCCTGGGGCGCCCCGGCGAGCAGCCCCCTGCCGGAAGCCTACGATACCCCCTGGCCGGCCGCCCTCCGGGGCGCCGGTCAGCCGCCGGGGCGGGCGGGGCGGGTCGCGGGGGGGGGCGGGCAGGCGCCACAGGCCAAAGCCCTCGAACGGCGCCGGCCAGTCGGTCACGACCGGCTGCCCCCCCGCTCCCAGCAGCGCCGGAAGGGCCGCGTCGCGCCGGCAGAACAGCCACCGCCCGCCGAACCGCCGCTGGAGTTCGACGTACTGCCCGGGCGTGTACTGTTCGAGCGATGGGTACCGCCGCGGCGGCAGGATGAGCACCGGGCGGGGGCGAAGAACGAAGGGCACCAGGATGCTCTCAGCGAAGCGGTCGGTTTCGATGACGACGGCGTCGGCGGCGCCGACGGCGGCGAAGCGTTCGGCGAGGGCGGCCCGCAGCTTGCGGTCCTCAAAGGCCTCGCGGCGGAGGTGAAGGGCGAACGGCACGCCCGAGCCGGCGAGGCCCGCTACGGTGGCGACGAGCACCGCCGCCCGCGTCCACGCCCGCCGGCCCGCCAGCAGCCGCCCCGCGACCGCCGCCCCGCACGCCAGCAGCGGCGGGGTGGCCACGAGCAGGTAGCGGAACTGGTTCTGATGCACCACGGCCTGGGCGAGGTGCAGCAAAAGCATCGCCGCGGCGAAGCCCGCCGCCCGCAGCTCCTCCCGCCCCCGGTGCCGCACCAGCAGCACCAGCGCCGCCACGGCCAGCAGGTTGAACGGAAGATAAAACGGCAGCTCGCGGTTCGGGATGACCTGCCGGGCCAGGCCGCGGACGGCCTTCCGCCACAGCCACGACAGCTTCAGCGAATGCTCCGACAGCAGGAAGTGATGGTCCGACCATCCGCTGACGCCGGGGACGTTGTTGATGAGGACCCCGTGCAGGCCGGCGGGCATGCTCTGGGGGAAAAGCGCCGCATCGGCCAACAGCGCCGCCACCGCCGCCGCGAGGAACCCCGCCGCCCAGGCCACGTTCCGCGCCCGCAGCGGCCGGCCCATCTGCGCGAGGAACGCCGCCGGCACCAGCAGCGTCAGCGGGATGAACGTGGGGCGGCAGAAGCTCGCCAGGCAGAGGACCGCGCAGAGGCCCGCCCAGCGGAACGTCCGCCTGCCTGCCGTGGCGTACAGCAGCGCCGCCGCCGCCACGAATGGCGTGATCGTCGCCTCCTCGAGGGCGTTGGCCGACTGCCAGACCGTCAGCGGCAGCAGGAGGTAGACGGCATAGGCGGCGGCACCGGCCCAGCGCCCGGCGAGGTGCGCGGCCAGCAGCGCCACGAGCGCCGCCGTCAGGATCGACGCGGCCGCGTTGGTGGCGATCCATCCGGCGTGCGCCCCGAGCAGCCGCGCCGCCGGCAGGACGAGGTAGAGGTTCAGGTCGTGGTGGATGAAGGGCGGCCGGGGCCGGCCGTCGGCGGCCATCACCTGGGCCGGATAGACGTAGTGGGTGACCTTCGGGGTGCCCGCGAGGAGTGTCTCGGTGTCGGCGAGGTACCAGTACTGGTCGGAGCCGCGGACATCGGGCGCGCCGGCCGCCACGAGGGCCACGAACGCCGCCGTCGCCGCCGCGCAGACGGCCGCGGCCAGGGCGAGCGAGGCCTGCGGCCGAGGGCCCTCGGGCGGCGCCGCCGGGCCGCGGGGGCCGGCCGGCGGTGCGGGCTGTTGAGCCTCTATCACGTCTGCTCCGGGCGCGCGGGGCGCGGGGTCGCGCGCACGCCTCATCCACGGGCGCGCGGCCCGACGGCTCGCCCAGCCGGCGGCCGGGCGCCGGCGCTGCTCCTCTTATCGGCCCCTCTGCCGCGGCGGACCAGCGATTGCGCTGGTCGGCCGGGCGCGGGAACGTGGCCCCCCGGAGTTCGTGAACGCGTCCAAGGGCGCGGGGCGCCGCTACGGTCCTTCGGCCAGCAGGCGGCGCAGCAGCACCTGCACCGACACGCTCGCGAACGACGTCCGCGAATCGGACATGGCGTAGGGGATGATGAGCCGCCCGCGGTGGATCATCGAGCCGCAGGAGTAGACGACGTTCGGCACGTAGCCCTCGCGTTCCTCGGCGGTGGGGACGAGCAAAGGATGGCGCAGCCGGCCGATGACGCGAGCGGGATCGTCACGGTCGAGCAGGATGGCGCCCACGCAATACTGCCGCAGCGGCCCGACGCCGTGGGTGAGGACGAGCCAGCCGGCGTCGGTCTCCAGGGGCGAGCCGCAGTTGCCCACCTGCACGAGCTCCCAGCGTTCGCGGGGCGTCAGCAGCCTGGTGGCGACGTTCCACACGAACGGGTCGCGCGAGGTCAGCAGGTGGAGGTTCTCGCCGTCATGACGCGAGAGCATCATGTAGTGCCCGTCCACCGGCCGCGGAAACAGGGCCATCCCCTTGTTCCTGGCGCAGCGCCCGCTGAGCGTCCGGATGCGAAAGCGGCGGAAGTCCGCCGTCTCCAGCAGCATCGGGCAGACGCGGAAGCCGTCGTAGGCCGTGTACGTGCCGTAGTACACCACTCGCCCGTCCTGCTCGAACCGCACCAGGCGGACGTCCTCCATCCCCCGCGCTTCGTAGCTGGTCGCGGGGAAGATCACCGTCTCG
>CAZMDT010000133.1:0-7893 GCA_964564965.1 uncultured Planctomycetaceae bacterium
GGCTGGAGAATCTGGCGCCGGAACGCCTCCAGCGTCTGCTTGTCCATGCCGAGGTTCTCGATCCCCACGAGGATCGACCGGTTGTCGAGAATACGGATGACGCACTTCTCGCCGTGCGTCATCGGCAGCGTGCTGACGCGCAGGTCCACCGTCCGCCCGTGCACCGCCGCCCGGATGCGCCCGTCCTGCGGCAGGCGACGCTCCGCGATGTCCAGGTTCGCCATGATCTTCAGCCGCGAGATGATCGCCGCGCGCATCTGAAGCGGTGGCGCCTGCTGCTCGAAGAGCAACCCGTCGATCCGGCAGCGGATGCGCAGGCGGTTTTCGCCGGGCTCGATGTGGATGTCGCTGGCGCCGTCCCGCACCGCCGAGGAAATCAGGTAGTTCACGTACCGGATGACCGGGCTCTCGCCCGCGATCTTCTCCAGGTCCGTGACCTCCTCCATCTTCTTGTCGACGATCTCGACGGCATCCTCGGCGATGTCCTTGATGATGTCCTCGACCTGCTGTCCCGGCCCGGCCGACAACTCCTCGATCGCGCGCAGAATGTCGCCCTGCGGCGTGACCACGAGCTGGACGTTGCCCCGCAGGCGGCGCTTCAGGTCGTCGATCAGGAAGATGTCCGCCGGATCGACGATGCCCACCACCACGTCGTGCTGCTCGCGCCGGATGGGCAGGACGAGCTTGGCCTTCATGTAACCGACGGGGAGCTGCTCGAAGGTGTTCAGGTCGACCTCGGACGCCACGATCCGCTGGAAGGGGAGCATGAAATAGGCGGCGACGGTCTGGAGAGCCTCGACCTCGTCGATGGCCTTCGTCTGGACCAGGGCGTCGAGCACGCTGAGGTGCGGGGTCTTCTGGCGAACCGCCTCGGCCTGATCGATCTGCGCGCCGGTGAGCCGCCCGGACTCGAGCAGAATGCGCTCCGGCCCGCGGGGCAGGCCGTCCGCCTCGTCCGGACGCCACAGCTCGTCGAACTCGACCTGCTCGACGGCGTCGCCCCTCCGGCGGGCGGTGGCCTCCGCTATGTCCTCCGTTGTGCGCGGCACCTGGCCTGTCCTCCGTCTACCCGAGGCGCCCTACGGCAGCCTCAGAACGTGCTTCTTGTCCTGCCACGTCAGCTCCACTTCCTTCGGGTGGATACCCGATACCGTCCACCCGTGAATCTTCTGCCCCTCCGTCAGCAGGTTGCTGTTGATCATCGCGGCCGGTTCCTTGCCCGTCAGGATGGTCTGGAGGGTAAGCCTCTTGGCCTCCTCCAGTGCCTGGGCGTAGTGCACCTCGGCCGCCGCGGGTTCCACGATCGCCCCCTCGTCCGGCTGCTCCGGCTTCACCACGGGCTCCTGCGCCGGCATCGGCTTCTGGACGAACGGGTTGCTGCGCAATGCCTCCAGCGGGATCTGCCGCTGGCTCGACTCGTAGTACAGTGTGTCGACCATCGCGGCGTCGTTCGCCTCCCCGCCCACCTGCGGCGCGGCAAGCTCCGACAGCGCGCTGTCCACCTGGGTCTGCGTCTTGTCCTGGCCTGCGGCGGCCTCGGCCGGGCCGCCGCGGAGGCTCAGCAGGTAGATCCCGATGATGCCCGCTGCGAACAGCCCCGCCAGCACCACGCTGCTCGGGTTGATCGGCGCGCGCCCGCCCGACTTGCCGGACGCGCCGGCGTCCGCGGCGCCCTCGCCGCCGTCACCGGATGGGGTCATGAATTCTTCGGCGGACATGCGGCACCCTTGCCTTCCTGCTCAAAGAACACCGACATCTCGAAGCTCGCCTGAATGTCGCCCTCGTCGCCCTTCTCGAATTTCGTGAGCGTCATCCGCCCGATGTGCATGATGCGCGGCTGGTTCTCCAGCGCCTGAAGGAACGTGTAGAACCCGACGAAGTCGCCCTCGAGCTGGATGGTGACGGGCTGCTCTCGCGGTCCGCCGGCCGGGGCGTTCGTCCGCCGCGCCACCGTCCGGATGCTCTTCGTGATCAACTGGCTCGCCTCCGCCAGCCGCCAGATCTCCTGAAGCACCCGGTCGATGTCCTTCTCGCTGGGGAGCTTGGCCTGGAAGTAGCCGATGGCCTTTCGGCGGCCTTCGATCTCCTGCTGGAGGTCGCCGATGGTGCCTGTCACGCGGTTGAGCGCCCGCAGCTTCTCCTGCTTCGCCTCGATCTGCTCGAGCAGTTCCTGGTTGCGGGCGTCCCGCGGGCGGAACACGAACCACCACGCCCCCAAGGGCGTGCTCGCCAGCAGCACGACCAACACGATCTCTCGCAGTCCGATCTTCATAGCTCGACTCCCGCATCGCCCCCGGCCGGCGGCGGGGCGTCCGGGGCGGGCAGCTCGGGGGCCTCCCGCCCCAGGTCGATGGCGTCCGCCTCGGGATTCAGCTCGATGGTCACCTGGAACTCGCGCAGCTTGATGTCCTTCTTCTTGTCGATGACCTTCTCCTCGCTGTAGACGAGGTCGGCGGCCTTCACCAGGGGGCATCGCGTCAGGGCGGAGATCAGCCGCGCCACCTGCACGTCCGTGTGCGCCAGGCCGGTCACCCGCATCGTCACGACCGTCACCGGGCCCTGCCGCGCCGCGGCGGCACGGTCGAACTTCGTCTGGCCCTGCGGCGGCGGGGCGCCCCGGCGCCGGCTCGGCCTCACCACGCGCTCCACCTCCGTGGTCTTCAGCTCGAGCTTCAGCAGGGAGGCATGCTCCGGCAGGGCGTTGGTCACGATCCCCAGCAGGGCGCTGCGGGGCACCCGCTCCATCAGCGACGCCGTCGCCAGCGCCTTCTGGTTCAGCGTGGCCTTCTCCTGCTTCAGGGCCTGCATCTGCTCGATGAGCTTGGCGGCCTCTTCGTATTCGCGCTGGACGCGCTGGTTGATCTGTTCGGTGTAGCGCGCGTGGCGTTCCGAGACGACGGCCGCCGCGCCCACGCCGACCATCACCACCACGAACAGCGCGAGGAACACGAGGTTCACCCGCCGGCGGAACCGGCTGCGAATGTAGTTCTGCGGTAGGAGGTTGACGGTGCTCATGTCAGGTCCTCACGCGGCCCGGTCGGCGCCGAGGCTCAGCCCAACGGCCACGGTCCAGCGCGGCTGGGGCTCGCGCTGGTTGATCGCCACGGGGCCCTCCAGGCCCGGTCCGCGGCGCACCCGGACGAGCGGGTCGCCCACCTGGGCGGGCAGGTTCAGCCGCTGCGCCAGCGCCTGGCACAGCCGCTTGTCCCCCGCCTGCCCCCCGAGGAAGATCACCCGCTCGACGCCGGCGTTCTTGAAGATCGATTCGTAGTAGCGCAGGCACTTGTTGATCTCGTCGGCCAGGGCGTTCGTCGGGCCGTCCAGCAGCCGGTACAGGTTCTGCTCCTGCTCGCCCGTCATGTCCCCGTCGAGCAGGTCCTGGCGGATGGCGCGGGCCTGGTCGAGGGTGAGTTCGAGGCTGTCGGCGATGGCCTGGTCGAACGGACGTCCGCCGGTGGCGAGGTTGCGTGCGAAGACGATCCGCGGGCCGTGGGACAGCACGACCTGCGTGCTGAAGGCCCCCAGGTCGAGGTAGAGGATGGCGCGCGTGACGTCGCTGGCGCGTCGGAACAGGCGGGCGAAGCACTCGACGATCGCGCAGGGCTCGACGTTCACGCCCACCACGTCGAGCTTCGCGCGCCGGGCCATGCCGAGGTAGCCCTCCAGCGTCCGGCGCGACACGGCGACCACGATCACCTCCTGCTTCGGCTCGCCCTCGCCGTGGGCATCGCCCACGACGACGCTGCGGATGACCGCGCTGTCGACGGGGTAGGGGAGCTTGCCTTGCAGCTCGAACGCGACGGCCCGGTCCGTCTCCTGCGGCGGCACCTTGGGGATGCGGACGTGGCGGACGAAGCTGTCTTCGGCGGGAATGGCAAGGACGGCGTGCCGCCCGCGGAACGGGCTCGACTTCAGGACCTCACGGATGGCGTGGCACTGGCAGGCGAGGCGCCGGGAAAAGCTCTCGCGCGAGGCGGGCGCCATCTCCGCCAGCCCCGCGGCCACCAGCTCCACCTCGCCCTCGACCAGGCGAAGCTGCGCCAGCTTCACCGAGCTGGAGCCCAGATCGACGCCGATGGGAAGCGTCTTTCCTCTGACGATCTTCAGCGCCATGACGCACTCCGATCCCCGGGGCCATAACGGCTGCCTGGCGGGAACAACCCTCCTGCGGGGATGCGCGGAGCCGGTGCGGAACCGATGCGCGCTTCGTCGAGCGCGATCTGCGCGAAGCAAATGGGCCGACCCCGCCGGAATGTCTGCGGAGCGACCACGTTCCGCCTGCCATACTCCGTCCTACTAGGAAGCATAAGTTACGGCCAGCGTTGCCACAAACCGCCCTTCCGCCGAATGGGCCTCGCCTCTGTGTTATCGGTGAATCGTGTAGGGGTGTTAACTTAGGCGAGCGGCCCCCGGGCGGCACTCACGCCTCCGCCAGGATGTCCGCCAGAACCGTGTCGGCCACGAAGAGGGCCCCCGGTGCCAGCCGGAGCCGCGAAGGAGTGACCACAAGCGCCCCCGTGCGCTGGTGCCGGGCGATGCTCCCCGGGAACGCCGCGATGGGATCGGCACCGAACCGCCGCGCAAGCTCTTCTCTGGAAATGCCTTGCGTGAGCCGCAGGCCGAGCATGAGCGCCTCGGCCAGCGCCGCCCGCCCGGTGAGGCGCTCGGCGTCGGCGGCTGGCCGCTCGCCGGCACGCACCGACGCCACGTACCCGTCGAGGTCGGGGCGGTTCGTCCAGCGGACCCCGCCGACGTAGCTGGCAGCCGCCGGGCCGATGCCCAGGTACGGCCGGTTATGCCAGTAGGTGAGGTTATGTCGGCACGCCCGCCCGGGAAGGGCGAAGTTGGAGATCTCGTAGTGCCCGAAGCCGGCGGCCGTCAGCGTCTCGACGGCGGCGGCGTGGCAATCGGCCTGGTCGTCATCGGGCATCTCGGCGAGTCGGCCGGCGGCGAGGTCGCGGGCGAAGGGCGTTCCCGCCTCGAAGCTCAGCGCATAGCAGCTCAGGTGCTCCGGCGACAGTGCCAGGGCCTCCCGGAGCGTCCGCCGCCATGTCGCGAGCGTCTGGGCGGGAATGCCGTAGATCAGGTCCAGGCCGACGTTTGTGATGCCCGCCCGCCGAATGGCCGCGACGGCCTCGCCGGTCTGCCCCGCCGAATGGATCCGCCCCAGGGTCGCCAGCTCGCCCGCCTCGAACGACTGCGCACCGAGCGTCACGCGGTTGACCCCGAGGTCCGCCAGCCGCCGGGCCAGGCCGGCCTCGATTGTGCCGGGGTTGGCCTCCACGGTGACCTCGGTGCTGCCGTCGATCAGGCCGGCCAGCGCGGCCAGCAGCGCCGCGAGACGCTCGCCCCCGAGGGCCGTCGGCGTTCCGCCCCCCACGAACACGCTCTCCAGCGGCGTGGCCAGCTCGCCGGCGCGGGCGTCGATCTCGGCCGCCGCCGCTTCGACGTAGGCGTCGGCGGGGCTCGCAGACAGCGGCACGGAGTAGAAATCGCAGTAGCGGCACTTGCGAACGCAGAAGGGAACGTGGATGTAGAGGGCGGCGGGGCGATCCTCGCCGCCGGGGCGCCGCCGGGGCTCGCCCGCCGCGTCGCGCGCGGGCGTCGGCCGATTTTGCTTGCGGGCATCGCCGTTCACTCTAGAATAGTACCATCATCCTGGTATCCGGTTCATCCGTCCAGAAGCGTACGAGGCACGTTAACTGACGAAGCATCGGGGTAACCCAATGGACGTCAAACTCGTTTACTTCAAGCCGAACGGACAGAAGAAGGACTTCCCCCTCCCCAAGGCCACGACCGCCATCGGGCGCGGCGAGGACTGCGGCCTGCGCGTCCCGCTGGCCAGCGTGTCGCGGCGGCATTGCGAGTTGACGCTTGAGGGCGAGGCGCTGGCGGTCCGGGACCTCGCCAGCGCCAACGGCACCTACGTCAACAACGAGCGCGTGACGGAGAAGCCGCTCAAGGCGGGTGACCGGCTGGTGGTCGGCCCGGTGGTCTTCACGGTCCAGATCGACGGCGTGCCGGAGGAGATCAGGCCGGTGAAGACGCGTGGGCAGATCATGGCCGAGGCGGGCGCGGGCACGGAGGACATCGTGGACCTCGAGGCGGACGTGATCGCCGGCGACGAGGCCGACGCCCTTGCCACCGCGGCCGCGGCGGGTGAGGAGGACGTGGACCCGATCGCCGCCCTCGAGGCCCTCGCCGCCGAGAGCGACAAGAAGAAGCCAAAGTCCTGACCAGCCAAGGCTCGAAAGGAGCCCGGGCGATCAGGAAATGCTGTACCGCCGGATGGCAGGCGTCGGCCTGTGGGAAACCGCAGCCGTGCCCGCCGTCCGGCGGCTTTCTGCGCCGGCCGGGCCTCACCTGTCCGGGGGGCGCTCGACCTCAGATGGCTTCGGCGCCGCGTCGGGGCCGCCGGAGGAGAGGAAGTCCTGGAGGATCTCCGCCGCTGCCACGGCGTCCTGGCGGGCGCGGCGCTTCTTCCGGGTGAGCGTTCCCGCCAGCGCCCTGTCGGCGGCGAAGCTGCTCAGCCGCTCGTCCCACAGCCGCACGTCCAGGCCAGTCGCCGAGGCCAGCTCCGCGGCGAACGCCCGCGCGAGGCGCCCCTGCGGGCCCTCGGAATCGTCCATGTTGAGCGGCCAGCCCACGACGATGCCGCCGGCGCCGTACGCCTCGGCGAGCTGCCGGATCCGGTCGAGGGCGTCGGCGTGCGGTGCCGCGGGGATGACCTCCACGGGCGTGGCGATGCCGTCCGTCTCGCCGCCGGCGGCGACGCCCAGCCGTTCCGTCCCGTGGTCGATGCACACCCAGCGCACGTGGGCCCTCTGAGGTTCGGCGGCGGCGCGGGCGGCGTGCCTACACGTATCGCTCGCCGTACTTCTGACGGACCTCCGCCACCAGCTCCTTGAGCCGCTGCGAGTCCGACCGGTTGCACACCAGCGTGGCGTCCTCGGAATGCACGATGATGCAGTCGTCCATCCCCAGGACGGCCAGCAGGTGCCCGCCCTCGCTGACGATGACATTGCGGAAGCTGTCGAGCGTGAGGCAGTTGTCGGCGACGACGGCGTTGCCCGCCTCGTCCAGCTCCGTGGCGCTCTCCAGCGCCGGCCAGGAGCCGATGTCCAGCCACTGGCAGTTCAGCTCGACCATGAGGACCTTGTCGGCCTTCTCCATGACGGCGAAGTCGATGCTGATCTTCTCGAGCGTGGGGTAGACGTCGGCGAGCAGGCCGGCGAAGTCGCGCCCGTTGCGGACGGCGTCGGTGACGGGGGCGAGCCCGCCGGCGGAATCGGGCAGGTGCTTTTCGAGCTGGCGGCGGATGGCCGGCAGCTTCCAGACGAACATGCCGCTGTTCCAGTAGTGGTCGCCGGAGTCGACGTAGCGGCGGGCGAGGGCGTGCTGCGGCTTCTCGCGGAAGGCCTCCACGCGGAAGACGCCCTCGCGGACCTCCTCGCCGGCGTGAACGTAGCCCAGGCCGGTGTGCGGCCAGGTCGGGCGGACGCCGAACGTCACCAGGGCGTCGGCGTTCTGCTCGGCGGCCTCGCAGGCGAGCCCCACCGCGGCGGCGAAGCGGTCCACGGGCCGGATGACGTGGTCGGCGGTGAAGACGGCCATCGTGGCGTCCTCGTCCCGGCCCGCGAGGATGGCGGCGGCGAGGGCGATGGCGTTGGCGGTGTCGCGCCCCTCTGGCTCGCCGATGATGTTCTCCCGCCGAAGCTGCGGCAGGGCCGCCGCGATGGCGTCTGTGTACGCGGCGCCCGCGACGATCAGGACGTGCTCGTCGGCGAACACCCCCTTGAGGCGCTCGGTGGCCATCGACAGCAGGCTCTTGCCGCCGGCGAGCGGCAGGAGCTGTTTCGGCCGGTCCGACCGGCTCATCGGCCACAGCCGCGT
>CAZMDT010000134.1:0-5861 GCA_964564965.1 uncultured Planctomycetaceae bacterium
CCGCTGCTGATCGGCTGCGACCTGACGGCACTCGACGATTTCCTCCTCCGCCTGCTGTGCAACGACGAGGTGCTGGCGGTGGACCAGGACTTCCTCGGCCGACAGGGACACTGCGTCCGCGAAGAGCGCCGCACCGACGAGAACGGGCAGACCGTTGTTCACACCGCCGTCTACGTGCGGCCGCTGGCGGACGGGGCCGCGGCCGTGGGGCTTATCAACCGCGGGCCGGAGACGCGGACCATCGAGGTGAGCTGGGCGGATCTCGGCATCGACGGGCCGCGGCGGTTCCGCGACCTGTGGGAACGCAAGGACCTCGGCCGCGCCGACGGCCGAATCGCCGTGCCCGTCGTTCCCCACGGTGCCAAGCTGCTCAAGCTCGAAGCTTAGCCGCGCGCCCGGGCCGCGTGGCGCGTTCGCCCGTTGCCGCCATTGTGAAAGGAACCTGGCATGAAGCCCATCGCATTGCAGCTCTACACCGTTCGCGAACTGATGAAGGACGACTACCTCGGCACGCTGAAGCAGGTCGCCGACGTCGGCTACAAGGGCGTCGAGACAGGCCTCTCGAAAGGCCGCACGCCCGACGAGGCCCGCCGGATGTTCGACGACCTCGGCCTGGCCGTCGCGTCGTTTTCCGCCGGACTGCCCGAGGCCGACAACGTCGCGAGCATCGCCGGCGCCGCCCGCACGCTCGGCACCGACAAGCTGATGGTTGGCAGCGGGCCAGGTCGCTGGACCTCCCCCCAGAGCATCCGGGAGGTCGCCGCCGAGTTTCAGGCGTGCGCGGAGCTGGCCGCACCGCACGGCCTCCGCCTGTGCTGCCACAACCACTGGTGGGAGTTCTGCGAGGTCGCGGGGCAGATCGGCTATGACATCTTCATGGCGGCGGCCCCGGGCGTTTTCGGCGAGATGGACGTGTACTGGGCGAGCAACTTCGGGCGGGTGGACGTGCCGGCGATGGTGTCGAAGTACGCCTCGCGGCTGCCGCTGCTGCACATCAAGGACGGCCCGCTGGTGAAGGGCGAGAAGCACACGGCCGTCGGGGCGGGCAAGATGGACATTCCGGCCGCCATCGCCGCCGCGGACGAGAACGTGCTGGAGTGGCTGATCGTGGAGATCGACGCGTGCGAGGGCGACATGATGCAGGCGGTCCGCGAGAGCTACGACTATCTCATCGGCCACGGCCTCGCCGAGGGCAACCGCTGAGGGTGCCCCGGCGGCGTGGCAAGCGGTGCGCCGGGCGCGGTATGATGCGACAGCGAGGGGGCAGCGGCGAGGTTGCGATGGTCGCCTGGGGCGGCGACAGATTCGCTTGGCCCGCGAGCCTTCGGCTCGCGGTCGCGGTGTGTCTGGCGTTCGCGCACCCCGGGGCGGCACTTGGCCAGGGCGCGCGCGAGGCATCGGCGATTGCCAACGGCGGCGACTTTCCCGCGAGCGGCGCGCCGGCGAAGGGGCTGTCGCCGCTGCCCCGCGGCAGGCTCGACCGGACGGGCGAGCCCGTCGTCCTGCTCGGCAAGCAGTTGCCCGCCTTCCGCGCCGCCGGCGCCGGGAACATCGTCGCCTTCCGGTTCGACGGCAAATGGCTCCAGATCCCCGTCCAGGTGGACGAGCGCGCCGTCGTGGACTACCACGACGTCTACGCGCGGAGGTTCTTCCCCGGGCCGTGCTTCAAAAACCTGGTCTACACGGACCCCGGAACCTTCACCGGCGCCGACCCGAAGCAGGGGCTGGACGACGACGATGAAGTGGTCTTCATGGCGGACGACGCCGGCGCCAAGCCGATCGCGTGGTCCTGGCCACAGGGCGTTGTCGTCGGCAAGGGCGTTGAGGTGGCGATTACCGACCCGCTCGACGAGCGCGAGGCCTTCGTGTACCTGTTCCTGGCGAAGGACAAGCTCGACCCGTCGGCCGACAGACGATATGTGCGCTACGACTTCAAGCTGGGGGCCGGCGCCTATCGCGAACGCTACGGCATCGGGCGGGGCCCGAACCCGGAAGACTCCCGGGCCGCCACGCCCGTGTACGCCCGCCACTTCTCCGATCGGTGGGTGGCGGACGGCCTGGCCATCCGCCGCCCGGGCGGAACGGGGGCGGACATTCTGGACATGCACAAGTCCATGTTCGCCCCGGGTGACGGACGGCGGAGCGTGCGGACGTTCTGCCTTGGGGAGGGGGCGTTTGTCGCGAACCGCAGCGGGCCCGTCCGGGCGATCCGGTCCTACGTCGGATGCAACAGCGGCCCGCTCACGCAGCGCCGGCATGTCTTCTACGCCGGGCGCGAAGAAGTGGTCACGTTCCTGAGAGTGCATCCCATCGGGGGCATCGTCGACTTCTTCGACTACAGCCTCGCGGCCAAGGGCATGATCTACCGCAACAACCTGAACGTCGAGGGCGTCACGATCGACGGCAGCCCCGACCGCGTCGCCGCCGGCGTGCTGACGTGGGAGGCGGTGCAGGGCCCACAGGGCACGCTGGTGATCGTCCACCGTCTCCACGGCAGCATGAAGCGCCCGGACCAGACGAGCTACTACCTCGATAGCGCCGCCCCTTCGACCGCCCAGGTGACCGGCGATCGGCACGCGTTCGGCTCCAGCGGGCCGTGGTTCCCCGCGATGATCCCGAACACGGACCCGCGCTTGGGCGCAGGCCGGGCGCAAGTCTTCACCGCCGTTCGATGGCTCTTCTACGAGCCCGCCGACGCGCCGGCTGATCGGCCGATCCGGCGCCTCCGCGAACTCGCCAACCCGCTCCGTGCGCGCGTGGCCTCCGTGCCCGAGTGATAAGGCCGGCTGCCCGTCCGCCCGCCACGCCACGGCGTCCGGAGGGGGCGCACACGATGACGACTGACGAGCCCCAACTCGTTCCGCCCGGCGCAACGTGGGCCGGGGCGTTTGCGGGCTTCGTTGGCGCCTTCCGCGACGCCGGCGAGGCCGAACACCTGGGCCGCTGGGAGGCCGGGCTGGCGGACCTCCCGGCGTTCCTGAGGATGCTCGCCGACGAGGCCGCCGGGCGCAACCTGCCCGAAGGCTTCGTGCCGCAGAGCACGTTCTGGCTCGTCGTCGCCGGCGAGATCGTCGGCGAGATCCGCATCCGCCACGCGCTCACGCCCGCCCTGGCGGACTTCGGCGGGCACATCGGCTACGCCGTCCGCCCGGACCGTCGGCGGCGCGGGCACGGCGCGCGGATGCTCGCCCTGGCGCTCGACGAGGCGCGGACGCTCGGCCTGAAGCGCGTGCTGATTACGTGCGATCCCGACAACGCCGGGTCGGTCCGCGTCATCGAACGCAACGGCGGCCGCCCCGAAAGCGAGTCCGTCTCCTCCACGGGGCGCCTCACCCGCCGCTACCGGATCGAGTTGTAGGCCCCCGCGGGGGGGCCGCCTGTCCGGCCGGCTTGTACTTCGGGTTCGGCTCGGCGGGCACGGGGGCGTTCACTTCCTTGCGCCAGCGTTTCATGCGCTCGTGCAGGGCCTTCGCCTTCTCCGGCATGGCGGCGGCCAGGTTCTTCGATTCGCCCGGGTCCTCGCGGAGGTTGTAGAGCTCCAGGTGGTTGTCCTCGAAGAACTCCAGGAGCTTCCAGTCGCCCTGGCGCATCGCCCCCACCGGGCGCGTGATGAACGGGCCCTCCAGCGTCGTGTTGTCCGGCCAGCGCTTCGTATAGGCCGGAAAGTGCCAGAAGATCGCGTCGCGCTGGAGCGCCTTCCGCTTTCCGGTCAGCAGCCCCACGAGCGACTCGCCGTCGAGCGGCTGCCCGGCGGGCGGCTTGGCGCCGCTGATCTCGCAGAAGGTCGGGTAGAAGTCCACGTTGATGGTGGGCTCGGCGCTTCGGCTGCCCGGCGCCACCTTCCCCGGCCAGCGGACCATCAGCGGCACGCGGATGCCGCCCTCGTAAAGCTGCCCCTTCTGCCCGCGCAGCGGGGCCGAATCCGTCCCCGGGCCCCATCCGCCGTTGTCCGAGGTGAAGATCACGACGGTCTTTTCGGCGAGGCCAAGCTTGTCCAGCCCCTCGACCAGCCGCCCCACGTTCTGGTCCATCAGCTCGACCATGGCCGCGTAGGTCGGGTTGCTCTGCCGGCCCTTGCCTGGCTTGTCCTTGTACCGCCGGATGGCCTCCGCCTTGGCCTCCAGCTTCCCGGCCGCCAGGCAGTGCACCGTGTAATAGGCCATGTTGAGAAAGAACGGCCCGTCGCGGTGGGCGGCGAGGTACTTCATCGCCTCGTCGGTCAGGCGGTCGGGGAGGTACTCGCCCTTGGGCCCGTTGGCCAGGTACTTCATCTGGTACGGGCTGAAGTAGGTCTTGGGCATCCCGGCGTTCGACCCGGCGACGTTCACGCCGAACCCCTGCGCCTTGGGCCCGGTGGCGTCGTCGCCGATGTGCCACTTGCCCACGTGCCCCGTCGCGTAGCCCGCCCCCTCGAGCACTTCCGCAAAGGTGACCACGTTCGCCGCCAGATGGCTCGTGTTCTTCGGCGTGAGGATCTTCTGCTCCTCCACCGGCGGCGGATCCGACCGCCACACGCAGAACACGCCGTGCCGCGGGCCGTACTGCCCGCTGAACATGCACGCCCGGCTCGGCGCGCACACCGGCGCCGAGGCGTACGCGTCCGTGAAGAGCATCCCCTGCTTCGCCAGCCGGTCGATGTTCGGCGTGTGGTAATACGTGCTGCCCATGCAGGACAGGTCCTTCCAGCCGAGATCGTCCGCGTTGATCAGCAGGATGTTGGGCCCCCCGGCGCCTTCGGCGCCCTCGGCCGCCATCGCCCATCGCGAGCGCGCCAGCAGCGCCCCGCCCATCACCGACGCCAGGCCGATGCCCGTCCCCTGAAGGAACTGCCTCCGCGAAACCGTTCTGTCTGCCACGCTCGTTCTCCTTGCCTTTCGCGCCCGCCGCGGGGGGATTCTACAGTGCAACCACCGCGCCCGTCCATCAGGCCGTGGCCTCCCGGACCCCGTGCCGGGAAGCCCTCGCGCGCATGCCGATGGCCTGGGACCGGGGAACCGCCAGGCCGGCCCGGGTCGTCGGGCGAGACGATCCTCGCCTTGCATCTTGCTGCACTTCGGTTTCAGTCGTTAGCCCGCCGGTGGCGTGGGTGGAATCGGTCCGGGGCGCGTCCCTGTTTCATAAAAGCAGTCTCATAAGGGTCTTAGGGACGAGAAATATTCTTACATTGTCCTTGGCCCGGTTGGAGACAGGAGCGATAATGAATAGGCTTCAGCTAGTGAGTGCGATTCATTCTGCGACCGGGCTTCTGTTCGCCCCGTCCGGGGAGAGCGGACCATGGTAGAACCGAAGGACGAGAACCCCGCTGTCCGGTTGCTCGCGGAAATTCAGGCGATCCGCCTTCGCCTCGTTGCGATTGAGGCCGAGGTGCGAGGGCTTCAGCAGGCGCGGGCCAAAGCGCCTCCGCAGAAGCCAGGCGCGCGGCCGCGCGCCGAAGCCGGGCAGCCCGGCGGGCTCGCAGAAACGATGCCGCCGCAACGCCCCTCCGGCGAGGCCGCAGACGAGGAACCCATCGCGCTTCAACCCGGTGCGGCGCATTCCGCCGCCCGGCAGCCGCCGGAGACACCCCAACAGGCCCGCCGCCCCCACAGACCGCCGCTCGAGCAGGTCATCGGCACGCGCTGGCTGCTCATCGCCGGCGTGGTTGTGCTGCTGCTGGGGTGCGTGTTCTTCTTCAAGTACGCCGTCGACCGCGGCTGGATCAGCCCCGTTGTCCGCGTGCTGATGGGCGCCGCGGCCGGGCTCGTGATGGTCGGCCTCGGTGAGTGGGCTACCCGCCGCGGGCTGCGCGCCTTTGCCGCGGGGCTGATCGGCGCGGGCGTCGTGGTGATCTACTTCGCGGTGTACGTGGCGAGCCCGAACGG
>CAZMDT010000134.1:5871-7860 GCA_964564965.1 uncultured Planctomycetaceae bacterium
GGTCGGCACGGGGACGGCCTTCGCCCTGATGTGCGCGGTGACCGGCCTCGGCGTCGGCATGTCGCTCCGGTGCAATCTGCTGACCACAGCCGTGGTGGCCCTGCTGGGGGCGTTCGCCACGCCGCTGCTGCTGTCCACCGGCGCCGACCGCCAGGTCGTCCTGATGTGCTACCTGCTCATCGTCGATGCCGGCTTCCTGGCGCTGGCGGGCCTGCGGCGCTGGCCGGCGCTGGCCGTCCTGGCGGAACTGGCTACTGCCGTGGTGTTCGCCGCCTGGCTCGCGCGCCACTACGCGCCGGCGGCGTCGACGACGACGGATCTGTTCGCCTGGCTGCTGGCGGCGGAGTTCGTTGCGTTCGCGGCGATCGCCGACGCCACGCGACGGGCGCCGCGGTGGCTGGCCATGGTTCTCGTTGCGGGGGCCAACGCCGCGCTGGCGGCGCTGTGGATGCGCGGCGGGGGACTGCCCAACACCGCGGCCCTCGGGCAGCTTCTTGCACTGAACGTGGCGTGCCTCGCGCTGTTCCTGTGGCGCCGCTGGCCCACGCTGTTCGTCCCGGCCGCCCTGGCCGCCGCCATGTGCTTCGCCGACCGGTTCGTCGATCACTACGCCTCCGCCGACGCGGCGCTGGCGAACGTCTTCGCCTGGGCGCTGTTCGTTGCGTTCGCGGTCACTGCCTGCGCCGCCGATGCCCTCGGCCGATGTCGGCGCGAGATGGCCATGGGCATCGTCGTGGGGGGTGCGGCCCTGGTGGCGCTGCTGCTGGGGGCCCATGCCGACCTGCCCGCTCACGCCGCGATGGCGCAGCTTTTCGTGCTGGCCGTTGGCGTGCTGGGCGTGTGCCTCTGGCGGCGGTGGTGCGCGGCCCGGCTGGCCGTGGCGGCGTGGGCGGGCGCCGCCGCCGCAGCCACCGCCCTGCGATACGTCGAAGGCGGCGGGGCCGGTTCCGCCATGGCGCCCTGGGCGTGGGCGCTCTACGCTGTTGTGACGGCCGACGTCCTATTGCGCGCGTGGCAGCGGGATTGGCGCACAATCGAGGCCGTAGATGCCGCCGTCGCCGGCACCGCGATGACGGCCATGTTCGCCGGCACCTATTGGCTCCTCCGCGGCCACTGGCAGCCCTGGATGGGCGCCTACGCCGCGGGCCTCGGCGCCGCGGCGATCGTCCTGGCCTGGCTGCTGCACAAGTCCGCCAACCGGCCTCGCCTGTCGGCCGTGTTCCTCGTCGGCGGGCTCGGCCTGCTCGTCCTCGCCGTGCCCATCCAGTTCGGCCACACCCACGCGTCCATCGCCTGGGCCGTGCAGGGCGTCGCCGCGGCGCTGCTCGCGCGGCGGCTGGGCCACCGGATCCTGGCGGTGAAGTCGGCGGGCGTGCTGGCGTTGGCCGTGGCGCAGTTCGTGGGCGACGTCGCCGCCGGGCATGCGGCGCTGGGCGAGGTGCTGTTCAGCGCGGCCGGCGTGCCGGTGACGTACGGGCTGCTGCTGGCGGCCGGACTGGCGGCGTCGCTGGTGGCAGGCGCGGCACTGTTGAAGGGGCGCCGCGTCCTGCTGTGGCCGAAGGGGGACAACGCGGTGGCGTGGGTGCTTGGGTCGGCCGGGGCGGCGCTGCTGCTGTGGCGTTCCGCGGCCGAACTGCCGGTCGTGGGCAGCACGTGGTGGTGGCTGGCGGGTGCCATTGCTCTCCTGGCGGCCGGGCTCATCCGGCGCGAGCCGCCCTTCGCCGTCGTCGGCGGCTGCCTTCTGGCGTTGACGGCCGGCAAATGGCTCCTCGTCGACACGCTGGGCTGGCGCCTTTTCGGCCCGGACGTCTACCGCACGATGGTGCTGAACTGGCAGTTCGGGGCGGGGGTGGCGCTGGCGGTCGCGGCGGCGGCGGTCGCGGGCGTGCTCCGCCAAGCCGCGCCCTCGCAGCACGCGCGTGCGGCCGGACGCGCCGGGGCGGCCGCAGCGCTCGTGGCACTGCTCTGCGTGCTGTGGGGGGGCAGCTT
>CAZMDT010000135.1:0-4171 GCA_964564965.1 uncultured Planctomycetaceae bacterium
GCCTTGGGAGCCGCGATTGCAGCTGAGTACGTGCTTGCACATTCGCCCCCGATCTTGGTATCATTCCTAGGTTGTACTGAATCCTGTTGGGAGCGCCGCGTGAGTGTTCGCCAGTTGAAGCTTGATGCGCGCCTGCGTGCCTTTGCGGACACCTGCCGCAGCAAAGGCCTGAAGGCCACGCACCAGCGGATGGAGATCTTCCGGGAGCTCGCCGGCTGCAAAGAGCATCCGGATGCGGAGACGGTCTACAGGCGGGTCTCGAGGCGCGTGCCGTCGATCTCGCGCGACACCGTCTACCGCACGCTGTCGACGCTCGAAGCGGAGGGGCTCATCCGCCGGGCCCAGGTCCTGGGCGGCCCGGCCAGGTTCGACGCCAACACCGACCGGCACCATCACTTCATCTGCACCGTCTGCGGCGCGATCCAGGACTTCCACAGCAAGGCGCTGGACCGCCTGCCGATCCCGAAGTCCGTCAGTGCGTTCGGCCGCATCGAGTCCGCCCAGGTGCAGGTTCGGGGCGTCTGCTCGGCTTGCCGCCGCCGGAAGGGGAAGGGCGGGTAGCGACCCATGACGCCGGCTTTTTTCTTTTGCGCTGGAAACAGGAATATATACGACATAGGATTCTATCAGTATAAGAAGCCCCCCTCAGGGCGGACAGGACCGGCGGCGTGCGTCGGCCTGGGCTCAAGCCGGACGTTGACTGATTGAGAAGAAAGGACGTGCGACATGGAACTGGTATCAAGGAAGATGGTGGAGAAGGCAGGCGTGGACGTGGATGAGCTGCTCAAGCTGCTCGTGGCGAATGCCGCGGCGGAACTGACGACGTTCTACTACTACACGATCCTGCGGGTGAACCTGATCGGCATGGAGGGCGAAGGGCTCAAGGAGATTACGGAGGATGCCCGCATCGAGGACCGGAACCACTTCGAGGCGCTGGTCCCGCGGATCTACGAGCTGGGCGGGAAGCTGCCGGACGACATGAAGGCCTTCCACGACATCTCGGCGTGTCCCCCGGCCCGGCTGCCGAAGGACCCCACGGACATCAAGGCGATCGTGAAGGTTCTGCTCAAGGCGGAGCAGTGCGCGGTGCAGGGCTACACGCACGTCTGCAACCTGACGGCCGGCAAGGACCATCGCACCTACGACCTGGCGCTGGCGATCCTGAACGAGGAGATCGAGCACGAGGCGTGGTTCGCGGAGTTCCTGGCGCAGGGCCCGTCGGGCCACTTCCGCCGCCGCCGGGTGGGCGAGTCGCCGTTCGTGTCGAAGTTCCTCCATCCGTGAGGCCGCATCCCAAGCGGGAGACCGGAGAGCCGCCCTCTGCGGCGGCCCTCCGGCCTCGTTCGGGGCGACGGGGCAAGGCAGGCAACGACGGGGCCGACGGAATCGGCCGCCCGGCGTCGCCGCCGCCCGTTCGGTCGAGCAATCCCACCTCTGGCGTGGAGGGCGTCTTCCCGGCCGCGAACGCCGGCACGCTCGTTCGGACCCGAAGACCCGCGGCTTCAGGTTGGACCTCCGCGGCACGGCCGCGGTATAATGCCCGACAAGCTGCCCGGCGGCGAAGCCGGGTGGTCAAGGCGTAGGACGGCGTCGGCGGAAGGGCAGCACGGCGCGCCCGTGAGGTCATGTCTTCGGGGACTGCGGGCGCCTTCCCGGCTGCATGGAGACGAACTGATGAAACCGAAACTGATGATCCTGCTGTGCGTCGTGGCGATGGGGATGGCGGGCTGCTCCTCATCGGATGACGGTGGCGGAAACGGTGGGGCGAAAGGCTCCGGAGACGGAACCGGAAGGCCTGCCGGGCCCGCCGCGTCCGGCACGCTGACCTACACGCCACCGGAAGGCTGGAACGTCGTTGAGAACCCGTCGGACGGCGTGCTCTCCGTGGCGTCCCGGCCGCCCAAGCCCGACGACACGTACTACGAGAACATCACCTTCATGGAGATGGCCGCCATCCTCGTGCCCGGGGCCCTGGACGCCTGGGGCGCGAAGACCGTCGAGAGGCTCAACGCGTACATGGACAACGTGAAGGTCCTCTCCAACAGGACGGTGCAGTTCGGGGCGGTCGAGGCACAGGAGATCGTGTACACCTACACGCAGAAGCTGGGCATGGAGTTCGACCTCAAGGCCAAGACGTGGCTGGTGAGGGGCTCGGACAAGGCCTATCAGCTCACCGCGGTGGCCCTGGCACCGGCCTATCCGACCTACGAAGCCACGTTCGACGCAGCGGCCAGGTCGCTTCGGTGGCAGTAGCCGGCCCGATCGCCCGGGCGAGCCGCGTCAGTTGCGCTCGGGCAGCAGGAGCTTGAGGGCCTCCGACAGGGCGTCGGGGCCTCGCGCCGTGATGATCCGCTCCGCCGTCGCCAGGACCGGCTCGGGCGAATAGCGCCCGCCGCCGCGCCCGAAGCTCCAGGCCGCCTGCGGAGAGCAGGCGAACCGCTTGCCCCGGAACTGCCCGCGCCCCCGTCCCAGGCGCAGGCTGTCGAGGCCGACGGCCAGCAGCGTCGCCCCGGACTCGTGCCGCGCCAGAACCCATGCCATCCGCTTCCGGTCGGCCGCCTCTTGCTGCTCGACCCACTTCGGCTGGGTGGCCTGGCGAGCGGCCGCCCTCTCGGGCCAAAGCCCGCCTGGCAGGATGATGACGCCCTTGTCGATGAGCCTGGGCGGGGCGTCGTACGTCGCCGTCGCCTCGAATGTGATGCCGTTGAGCCCGTGGCGCCGGCCGGGCGCCTGGGCGATGATCGCCACCTTGTGCCCCTTCGCCGCCAAGTAGGCCTTCAGCACCGCGACGACGCGCCCGTCGAAGCCCGGGCGCAGGGCGATGGCGGCGGTGCAGGTGTCCGCGTCCGGGGCGGGTCCGGCAGCCTCGGCGGCGATGGCGGCCAGCTCCTTCGAGGCGGCCAGATCAGCCGGCACAATGACCGTGACGCTGTCGAACGAAACGGCCCGCGCGTCGGATGGGATGGCGCTCGCGCCCTTGATCGCGACGGTCGCCCGGACGGGCAGCCCCTCGGCGCCGACGAGCCAGCCGGGCTCCGGGGCGGCGATCAGCGGAACGTGGCCCTTGAGCCTCAGGTACGCCTCGACGGCGGAGAAGACCTTGTCGTTGAAGCCCTTGCGGAGCTGGATGGTGACGGTGTGCCCGGGCTTGTCCTCGCGGCCGGCGGGTCGGGCTTCGGCCGAGGCGCGGGCGTGAAGGAGCATTGTCCGCATCATGCCGGGGACGCCCGCTTCGACCTTCGTCACGCCGTCGGCCAGGTCCATCATGCGGAGCAAGTGCTCGGTCTCGTTGAAGGCGACGACGGGCTTCCCGGCCGCCCGGACGTCCTTGATGAGCTTCGCGAACTCAGGGATGTCCTTGAGCTTCTGGAAGCCCGGCCCATCGGCCACGGCGAGGACGTCGAAGGCCTTCGGATCGTAGGTGCGGGCCTGGGTGAACGTGGCGATCTCCCCGGTGTCCAGGGCGGTCACGTCCAGCCCGGCCGGGACCGGGGCCTCGGTGAACAGTCGGCGGATGTGCGCGTCAGCGCCGGGCAGCACGAGCAGCGCCTTGGCCCGGCGGCGCGGGGCGGGCCGGCCGCCGGCCGCCTCCAGACGCTCCAGGATCGCGCCGACGAAGGCGTTGATGTCCGTCGGGCAGCGGCTTGTGACGAGGTTGCCGTCCACGACGACCTCCTCGTCGAGGTACTTCCCGTACTCGCCGGCCGCCCACGCGTCGGCCAGCTCGTCGGCCACGCTGTAGAGGCACGTGCAGACCCGGCCTTTCATGAGCCCCGCACGCATCAGCAGGCGCGGGCCGTGGCAGATGCCCGCCACCACCTTGCCGGCGGCCATGAACTTCCGGCAGATCGCCAGGCTTTCGGCGTGCTTCTCGAGGTGGCCCGGGCTGAAGCCGCCGGGCAGGACGAGGGCGAGGTAGTTGTCGGCGTCCACCTCGGCGAGGGCGAGGCCGGCCTGGGCGTCGTGCGGCGACTGCCTGGGGGGATTGGCCGCCACCAGCCCCCGCCTGACACCCGCCACGTCCACCTCGTACCCCGCCGCGTAGAGCGCGTGGTACGGAACGGTGAACTCGGTGGTCTGGAAACCCTCGGCCAGGAGGATGAGGACGCGCGGGCCCGCGGGCGTCTCGGCGGCGGGGGCGGCGGTGCACGCCAGGGCGATGGCGGCCGGG
>CAZMDT010000135.1:4271-7832 GCA_964564965.1 uncultured Planctomycetaceae bacterium
CGGGCGGAAAAGCCGTGTCGGTGGGGGCCGGGGCGGTGGTATTATCCGTGCGGCCGGAAGACGGCCCGTTGAGGCTCGGCTCTCATGTCCGTGCGCCTGCACAACTTGACGCTGACCGACCGCGAGCGGCTGTACCGGCTCGGGTGGTTCACGCGGGTCCGGTGGGTGATGGCGGCGCTGGCGCTGATGATCCTGCTGGTGGGGTGGTACGCCATGGGCGTGCGTTTCAGCCGGGCCGGACGGACGCCCAGCCTCGCGCCCGCCGTCAACGTCGTGCTCATCGTGTTTCTCTACAACGCCGCCTTCACGTTCCTGGTGCACATCGTCCGGGCGCGAGGGCAGCCGAGCCGGCGCGTCATCCTGGAGCTTACCCTCGGGCAGCTCGCCTGCGACATGATCGCCATCACCGCGCTGGCGCACTTCACGGGTGGGGTGGAGAACTACTTCGTGGTGCTGATCCTGGTGCCGCTGGTGATCGCCACGGAGCTGCTGCCGCAGTCGCTGGCGTACGCGACGGCGGGGGCGGCGGTGGCGCTGATCCACGCGCTGGCGTGGGCGGAGCTGGTGTGGGGGGGGCGCGGCGGCTTGTGGGAGCATTCGCACGTGTACTGGCGGGGCACGGCGGTCGGCCTGTACGACGAGCCGGACTACGTGCTGGAGGTGACCTCGGCGCTGACGGTGACGATCTTCGCGACGGTGGCGGTGGCGTCGTCGATTTCAAAGCGCCTTCGCCGCCGCGAGGCGGAGCTGGAGGACGCGTACGGCGCGCTGCGGAAGGCCGACGAGGCGAAGAGCTTCTTCATGCTCAAGGCGGGGCACGAGATGCGCGCCCCGCTGGCGGCGATCCACAGCATTCTCGGGGCCATCGCCCACACCACTGACACGCTGGCGGGCCCGCAGGAGCGGCTGATCCGGCGGGCGCAGAGGCGGGCCGAGGGGCTGATGGACCTGGTGGATGACCTCCGGCGGTACTCGCGCCTGCGGGCGCCGAAGGCGGTGATCGAGTTCGTCGCGGTGTCGCTCGAGGAGGTGGTGGCGGAGACGGTGGAACTGTTCCGCTCGCAGGCGGAGGCGGGCGGCGTCGAGCTGGTGTGCCGCACGCAGGCGGCGGAGACGGACGGCGACGAGGAACTTCTGCGCGAGGTCGTGACGAACCTGGTGGCCAACGCCCTTCAGTACACGCCGGAAGGGGGGCGCGTGGAGGTCACGCTCGCCGTGGCGGGGGGTGTGGCGGTGCTGACGGTGGCCGACACGGGCGTCGGCATCAGCCAGGCCGCCCAGGCGCGCCTCTTCGAGGAGTTCTACCGCGCGCCGGAGGCCAAGAGAATCCTCGCGAACGGCACGGGCCTCGGCCTGGCGATCACCCGGCGGATCGTCGAGATGCACCGCGGGCGGATCGAACTCGAGGCCCAGCGCGAGGCGGGCACGACGTTCACGGTCCGGCTGCCTCTTCGGCAAGCGACGTGAAGGCCTGGACGACCATGCGGCAAGCCGCCCGGACGGGCGGGCTCAGGGGCGTGCCGAACTCGGCCCCGGCGGGCTGAATGCCGAGCACCGCCCGGCGGCAGGGGAGCATCATCTGGAGGACATCGAGGAACGCCAGCGGCGCCGGGCCGTGCGTGCTCGGCCCCTGTCCGCCCACGTCGCCGGCCTGGAAGAGCTCCGTCGCGCCCGGCTCGGCGCCGAAGTCGAGCGCGTCCACCAGCAGGACGCACTCGGGGCGGCGCTCGACGATCTTCATGAGGAAGCTCTCGGGGACGGTCTGCGTGTCGTAGACGTCCCACGGCACGGCCCCCTTCAGCTCGGTGGCGACGACCACGCCCGCGCCGTCATCGCCGCACAGCTCGTTGCCGACGCAGACGATGGCGAGGCGCTGCGGGTCCTTCGGAAGAATCTCGCGGAGATGCTCGGCGAGGTGCTCGGCGGTGTGAATGCCGCGATGCTCGTGGGGTGCGGAATGTGGCGGATCGGGCGGCGAGACGTGCGGCCGCATGGGGCAGACGCGCTGGCGGGCGTGCGTGTCGGCGGGCGGCGCGTGGTGCGGCGTGTGGGCGACCATCGCCTCACTCCCCCCACAGCTCGCGGACGACGGTGGTCCGGCGGCACGCGGGGCAGAGCACGTGCATCATGTCGCTGCGGGCGAGGGCCGGCTCGCCCGGGCGCGCGACCGGCGCGGGAGCAAGGCTCATGCTGCCGTCCGCGGAGACGATGAGCGTGGGGTTGGCGTAGGCCTTGGCCCCGAGCCGCCCGGCGACCCACTTCAGGTGTTTCCGCGTGCCGACGACGGCGTGGCAGACCTCGCAGAGGACCAGCTCGTGCTCGATCTGCTGGCGGCACGCGGCGCGGTCGAGGGTGGCCAGCTCGTACGCTTTGGTCAGGCGGATGCCGCGTTCCGTCGTGCAGTTGAGCTCGCACTGCCCGCAGAAGATGCACTTGTCCCATCGCTGCTCGAGGATGCGCACGGGCGGGTCGGCCTCGGGCTTGTCGATCACCTCGATGGCCAGCGCCGGGCACACCTCGGCACAGGCCCCGCAGCCGATGCACTCCGTCTCGTCGAACTCCGGCTTCCCGCGGAACCCCTCGGGCGGCGTGTGCGGCTCGGCGGGGTAGCGGGTGGTGAACCGCGGGGAGAAGACGGCCCGGACGGCCTCCTTGAGCTCACGAAGCTTCGGCTTTCTCACCTTCCACCGGCCTTTCCGGTTGGGTCTGTTGATTTCGGATGGTTTCGGCCCGGTCGGCGAAGGCGTCCTCGACGCTGCCTTCCCACAGCGGCACGCCGGAGATGTAGGCGCCGCGGCAGATGGCGTGCGCGCCGACGGGGCTCGTCAGCAGGATGAAGACGGCGCAGATGATCGCCTTGACGCCCATGGGCCAGTTCCCCCCGCCGGGGACGGCGCCGGCGAACGCCAGCCCGGCCGTGCCGATCAGCACCATGCACGTCCCGAGCGTCACGCACTTCGTGGCGGCCTGGGCGCGGTTGTAGACGTCCGGCAGGCGGACCAGCCCGATGCAGCCGAACAGGTCGAACGCCAGCCCGATTCCGATGAACCAGTCGAACAGCAGCTCAGGCATCGTACGTCCTGCCTTCCAGGTACTTGGCGAGTGCGAGCGTGCCGATGAAGCTGATGAGTGCCCAGGCGATCGCGATGTTAAGGTAGTACTCCTGCCCGGTCCACAGGGCCATCACGCAGCAGAAGCCGACGACGAGGGTGCCGAGGATGTCGATGGCGACGGTGCGGTCCGGGGCGGTGGGCCCTCGCCCGATGCGATACAGGCAGAGCACCGACGACAGCAGCAGGACCGCCAGAGCGATCTGGATGAACAGGGTCATTCGAAGATCCTCCTCAGCAGCGGCTCGAAGCGTCCGCAGATTTCAGCGGTGCGTTTTTTGGCGTCGTCCGTATCGATGTTGATCCAGTGGACGTAGAAGTCCTTGCCGTCGACGTCGACGGTGAGCGTGCCGGGGGTGAGGGTGATGCTGTTGGCGAGGAACGTCCGCGCCATCTCGCTGGACAGCGTGGTGCGGACCTTGACGATGCCCGGTTGGATGGGCACGTCGGG
>CAZMDT010000136.1:0-5871 GCA_964564965.1 uncultured Planctomycetaceae bacterium
CAGCAGCGTCTTCGCCAGGCCCGGCACCCCCACCAGCAGCGCGTGTCCGCGGGAGAAGATGGCGATCATTACCTCATCGATTACCTGGTCCATGCCCACGATGGTCTTGCGGATCTCCGTCATGATCCGGTCGCGGGCCTGGCGCAGGGCCTCCACCGCCTGTTCGTCGTCCATCTGCTTCGTCACGTGCTGCGGAGCGTTGTCGGCCATGGCTCGTCTCTCCAGTCGCAGAATCCCGTGCGGCTCGGGCGTGCGCCCGATCTTGCGGCACCCAGAGTCCCCAAACGCGATCCGACGCGCTTGCGGTCCCCGGCACCTCTCTTAAACCGCATCGGCCGGGAATTGTAGCGAATAATCGCGCAAAAGTCGCCCGGGGCTGATTCGCCGGAGCCCGGCGGGGCCTACTCGTCCTCATCGCCGCCGGTCCTCAGGGCCCCGAGTAGGTTGCTGTAGTCGTCGGTCCAGAGCGGGGCTTTCTCCCAGCCGGTGCAGTCCTCGCGCAGCCAGGCGCCGTCGATGATGTCCGGGTCCTCGAGGAACATCGAATCCCAGGTGAGCAGCATCCACGAGGCGCTGAGGGCGCCGGGGGCCTCGCCGGGGGAGTGGATCGTCACGCCGTCCAGCCCGAAGGCCTCCGCCAGCTTCCAGACGACCGGCTCCAGCTCGAAATACCGGTTGGAGATGTGCACGGCCAGCACGCCGCCCCCGCGCAGATGCCGCAGGTACACCTCGAACGCCTCACGCGTCAGCAGGTGCACGGGAATGGCGTCGCCGCTGAAGGCGTCCAGTGCCAGGATGTCGAACTGCTGCAGCTCCTGCCGGGCCAGCGAAATCCGCGCGTCGCCGAGCACCACGTCCGTCGCTGCCGGGCTCTCGTGCAGGAACGTGAACGGGCCGTCCGGGCCCGCCGACAGCCGCACGATCGCCGGGTTGATCTCGTAGAAGCGGTACACGTCGCCCGCCCGCCCCCAGGCCGCCAGCGTGCCCGTCCCCAGCCCCACGACGCCCACCCGCATCGGCTCGCCCGCCTGCCGTCGCGGATGGTAAAGGATCGCCTTCGCGATGCCGCTCTCCTCGCTGTAGTAGGACGCGGGGTAGAGCAGAAGCTCCGGGTCGCGGTACTGGTAGCCGTGGATCGTCTGGGCGTGGTAGAGCGTGTGGCGGTAGCTGTCGGGGTCGTCGCGGTCGGCCTCCGTGACGCGGAAGATACCGTAGAAGTTCCGCCGCACGAGGAGGGTCTTCTCGCCCTCGTCGGCGCCGAGGTAGCGCAGGATGCCTAAGCCATCCGCCACGCGGCGGACGGCGGCCTCGGCGGCCGGGCCGAGCCGCTCGTGCAGGACGAACAGCGGGCCCACCGCCAGCAGGACGAGAACCGCGCCCGCCTGGCCGCGCCAGACCCACCGCGACCGGCGGTTCAGCAGCGACCGCCCGTCGCGCAGCCCCGCCGCCAGCACGCACGCTCCGCAGACGAAGTACCCCAGGTACAGCTCCCACAGCCCGTTGAAGGCGTAGGGCGCCACGAGGGCCGCGAACACGCCCCCGAGCGCCCCGCCCGCCGCCACGTGCAGGTAGAAGCCCGTCAGGTGGCGCGGCGACGGCTTCAGCCGCACCAGCTCCCCGTGGCAGAGCATGCAGCAGACCAGCAGGGCCGCGCAGAACACGCCGATCTGCTCGGCGGCGCCGACGTCCTCGACGCTTTTCAGCAGCGTCCGGCCGACCAGGACGATGCACGCGTAAGCCGCCGCGACGAAGACCCACCGGACGTACAGGCGAGGGCTGTTGAAGCACACGATGAACGAGATGAGGTACAGGCTGAGTGGCAGCACCCACAGGAACGGGACGACGGCGATCTCCTCACTGATCTGGTTGGTCGTGGCCAGCAGGAGCACGGAGGCACAGGCGGTGAGGGCGAGCCAGAGCGCCCGCGTGGCGCGGCCCGGGGGGGCGTCGTCGGCGCGGGGCCCGCCGAGCGGCGGCAGCGGCGCCGCCGGCGCGTGGCGGGCCTTCGCCGTGCGCCACGCCACCAGGCCACACAGCACCGCGAAGGCCACGTACCCCGCCGACCAGACCGTCGCCTGGCGTTTCAGCCCCAGCAGCGGCTCCACGACGAACGGGTAGCTCACCAGCCCCAGCAGCGACCCGGCGTTCGACAGGGCATACAGCCGGTACGGCGACCGCCCCGGCCGGGCGCGGGCGAACCACGCCTGGAGCAGCGAACTCGTCGCCGACAGCAGGAAAAACGGCAGCCCGACGCCCACCGCCAGCAAGGCGAGAATCCTCAGGACCGGCATGTCGCTACCGGCCGGGCTCCACCAGCGGCCCGGCAGCAGCGGCACCCCCCACGCCAGCGCCTGGCCCGCCGCCAGCGCCAGCGAGGCCGCCAGCAGGAGCAGGTGCAGCCGTCCCTGCCGGCGCGGCGAGAGCCGGCTGACGACGCCGTGGGAATAGGCATAGCCCCCGAGCAGCAGCGCCTGGAAGAACAGCATGCAGGTGGTCCAGACCGCGGGCGTCCCGCCGAACCACGGCAGGATGAACTTCGCGATCACCAGCTCCACCTGGAACAGCAGGAAGGCGCTGAGGAAGATCGTAATGCCGTAAAGAGCCATCGGCGGGTATTGACGCCGCGACGGCGGCGACAGTCAAAGCAAATCCGTCCCGCCGCTACAAGATGCGCCGGCTTGATCGGGCCCCGCCAAATCGTGAGAATCACAGTACAGGGCGCACCCGCGGGTGGTGCGGTCCAGGCGTCCTCCGGAGCAGCGACATGACATCGCGGGCCTCGCGGCATCTGCTGCCGGTTCTGCTGCTGTGTGGGGTCGTGGTGTGCCGGCCGGCGGCCGCCGGGCCGCAGAAGTCCGCGCCGGACGACTGGCTTGCCGAGCTGGCCCTGGCACGGCTTGCCAAAGCGGACGTGAAGGACCCCTCTGCCCTGGCGGCGCAGGTGGAGGCGATGCTGCTCGGACGGGCCGGGTGCGGGCACTTTGCCCAGCTCGGGCCCATCAACGACCTCATCTACGTGCACCGCGCCTGCACGCTCCTGCCCCAGGCGGCGCGGATCGGCGGGGAGGAGTTCGCCCTCTGGCTGCGGGAGCATCGCGAGGTGTCGCGGCGGCTGCTGCGGGCACTGGAGGACGCGCCCGGCGCTACCCGCGCGATCCAGCGCCTCCACGAGTTGTACGCCCACGATGCGAATCGCGTGGCCGAGTACGCGAACCTGTCCGTGGCGTTCGCGACGACGATCCCGGCCCGCCCGCGGACGCAGAAGCCGCCGCCGGCGGCCCTGCGGGAGTCGTTCGACTACTACACGGCGGCGAACGTCCGCTTTCGCTTCGACCTGAAGGCGATGCCCTACGAGCTGTCGCGCTACCTGGCCGTGACGCCGCTGAGCATCGAGGAGCGGAAGTGGGCCTACGCGGACTACTTCCGGCACAACAACCCGCCCCGGTCGTACTTCAACGTCCGCTACGACATCGACCACTTCCGCAAGGGCGTGCCCAAGAAGATCGCCGCCCACGATTACACGCTGCCCAACCTCCGCGAGTACGGCGGCGTCTGCATCGACCAGGCGTACTTCGCCGCCGGCGTCTGCCGGTCGATCGGCATTCCCGCCACCATCGTCACCGGCCGGGGGAGAAGCGGCATCGGACATGCATGGCTCGCCAGCCTCAGGCCCGTGAACTTCGGCCGGCAGGCGCAGTGGGACACCCACACCGGTCGGTATGGCGACCACCTCTACTACACCGGCAACCTGCGCGACCCCGCCAGCGGCAAGGCGATCCTGGACTCCGAACTGGCGCTGGCGGGCTTCTCGACGCTGCTGCCACTGGAGCAGCGCGAGCAGGCCGATGCCGCCCTGGCACTCGCCCGCCTGCTGCACGCCAATCCAAAGGCCGACCTGGCCTCCCGCGTGAAGGCCCTGGCCGAGGCGGCCAAGGACTACGCCGCCCTGGCCGAGGCCGCCGGCGCTGCGGACATCTCGTGGGTTGTCCCGGCCGACCGCAAGCCCGCCCAGCTCGTGGAGGATCTGGTCGCGGCGGCCATCGTGCGTGACCTCGCGCTGAAGCACGCCTGGGAGTTCGTGCTGGCGCTTCGGCGGGAGAGGGGCACCCAGACGCGATCCGATGCGTCCGGGGGCCACAACGCCCTGCCGCTGGAGAGCCTCGACCGTTTCCTGGGGCTGCTCGTGGACAAGACCGGGCGGACCTTCCCGGAGTACAGCTGCAACCTCATCCTCCAGATCGTCCCGACCATCGCCGACCGCAAGAAGCGCATCGACTACTACAAGAACTGCATGCGGTGCTTCGGGCAGCGGCCCGACCTGGCGGGCGAGATCCTGCTGGCCGTCGGCGACGAGCTGGCCGCCCAGGACGAGCCCGCCCACGGCGGGGCCATGGCCGCCTATGCCGAGGCCGCCACAAAGGGCATCAAGGTGCCCGAGGTCGTCCTCGACGCCACCGCCAAGGCCGAGAAGCTCCTCTGCGATGCCAACCGGCACGACCAGGCAGCGGCCATGTACGAGCAGCTCATCCGACAGGTGCAGCCGAGCCGCAACAACGCCTTCACGGGGCAGTCGGTGCACTACCAGCTTTCGGTGCGCCTGCTTCGGCTGTACGAGCAGATGGGCCGGACGGCCGACGCGGCTCGCCTTAAAAGCAGCCTGGGGCTCAGGTAGTCCCGTGCGGCGCGCCTGGAGCGTGGTTCTCGTGGGCGTGGCGGCGGCGCTGGCGGCCGGTTGCGGACAACCCGTCCCGCTCGGCGCCCCCGGCGACTGGCCCGCCACGCGCGAGGGGATGCTCTTCTGCTATCGCAGTCGCGACGACGTGCTCGCCGTGGACGAGGACGGCCGGCGGATGCCGCTCTACGCCGAAGGCCCGCAGGGGCTGTCGCCCCGGGGCTTCGCGATGCTCGGTCGGCACGATGTGCTCGAACTGCGGCGGGGAGCCTACGAGGCGCAGCAGGTGGGCGAAATCCTTAGCGCGGCGGTGAGGGGGTCGGGCGAGGTGACGTTCGAGGCATACGTGTGGCCGGACGGGCTGGAAGGCGCGGCGGCCGAGATCGTCTCACTCACTGCCGCAGCCGGGGGGGAGTGCTTCGCCATCCTTCAGCACGGCGACCGGCTCGTGCTGCGGCTGGGCACCGGCACCGGCACAGGAACGGAGGCGCTCCAGCTCTTCCGCCTTCGAAGTCGTGAGCCCTTCCATCTGCTGGTGGCCTGGCGCGCCGGCGCCCTGGCATGCTACCGCGACGGCCAATGCGTCCTCCGACACCGCCGCACACTCCCGGACCCGAAGACCTGGCCGGCCGGACGCCTCATCTTCGGCGCCAGCGCCGACGGCCGACGCGACTGGAGCGGCACGCTGGAGGGAATCGCCATCTACTCGCGAGCGCTGTCGGCGGAGGAGGCGCAGGCGGAACACGCGGCCTTCGCCGGGCGCCTTCGCGCCCGGCCGCAGGTGGCGGCCAGCCGCGTGCGGGCCCGGCTGCTGGCGAAAAGCCCCGTGGACCCGCCGGAGGCGCGCGATCCCTACTTCCGGGCGCTGACGGCGTGCCGCTGGCGCGTCGAGCGCGTCCTGGCCGGCCGGTGCGATGCGGACGAGATCGTCGTCGTCCATTGGGCGGTGCTGCGCAACACGCCGCTGGCGTTCGGGCGGGTTCCCCTGGGCAGCGTATATGAACTGACCCTCGAGCCTTGGGAGAGCCGGCCGGACCTTGAGCCCGTCCATATCGCGAACGCCCTGGGCGTCGAGGCGCTGGAACTGCCTTGGTACTTCGACGCGTGCGGCCTGGCCGTGACGCACGCCCCGCCGAATGAGTGATGCCGGGTTCGCCGCGGGCGGGTCACAGCCGGCGGCGCTCGGCGATGCGGTCGGC
>CAZMDT010000136.1:5881-7786 GCA_964564965.1 uncultured Planctomycetaceae bacterium
AGGATGGACTTGTTGGCGTATTCGATCTGCCCACCGGCGGGCAGGCCGCGGGCCAGGCGTGTCACGCTGACGCCCAGCGGTGCCAGCCGCGAGGCGATGTGCAGCGAGGTGCCGTCGCCGGTCACGGTCGGGTTCGTCGCCAGGATGACCTCGCGGACCGGCGTCCCCTGCCCCGCCCGCACGCGGGCGACGAGGGCGTCGATCGTCAGGTCCTCGGGCCCCACGTCCTCCAGCGGCGCCACGTGCCCCATCAGCACGTGGTACACGCCGCGGTACGCCCCGGTCGATTCAATGGCCAGCAGGTCCTTCGGCTGCTCCACAACACAGATGACGCTCCGGTCGCGCCGCGGGTCGGAGCAGATGCCGCACACCTCGCCTTCCGTCAGGTTGAAGCACATCCGGCACGGGTGGATCTTCGTCTTCACGTCGCGAATCGCGTCGGCAAGCGCCATGGCCTCGGCCTCGCCGCTCTTGAGGACGTGAAACGCCAGCCGCTCCGCCGTCCGCGCGCCGATGCCCGGCAGCTTGCCGAACTCCTCAATGAGCCGCTGAATCGCCTCGCTGTAGTTCGTCATGGCCTCTTGGGTCGCGCCCGGCGCCGCGCCGCGCGCCGTTTACATGACGTCCGTCGATTCGGGGATGTCCACGGGGCACCCCGAACGCACTACATGGCGCCCGGGAAGTCCATCCCCCCGGTCAGCTCCATCATGGCCTCGCGGCTGGCGGCGGCCGCTTCCTGCTGCGCCGACGCCGCTGCCTTCACCAAGTCTTCGAGCATCGCGGTGTCGGTCCGCCCGTCGGCGAGTGCTTCGGGACTGATCGTCAGGCCGCAGAGCTGGAGTCGCCCGTTGACGGTGGCCGACACGGCTCCGCCCCCCGCCTGCGCGGTGTATTCGCTCGCGGCGAGCTTCGCCTGAAGCTCCGGCAGCTTCGTCTTCAACTCGCCGGCCAGCTTCACCATCTTGCCAAGGTTCCCGAACATCCTGCCTTCCTGCCGGTCCGGTCGCGGTCAGCCCGCTTCCGGCCGGCGCGCGCCGCGCCGAGTCAACGCGGCTCGCCGCCCTGCTCCTCCGGCTCGTTCGTTTCGTCTTCGTCGCCGGGGGTGTCCGGGCGGATCTCCACCACCTCGCCGCCGAACGCCTCGAGCACCCCGCGAACCACCGGGTCGCGGGCGATCTCGTTTTTCTCGGCCGTGGACAGCGCCGGCCTGGGCCGGGGCATTGCCCGATACTGTCGGCGCTCCGCCCCCTGCCCCGGCGCCTCGCCGGTGGGCGCCGCAGCGCGCCGGGTCGCCCCGGCCGGCGCGGATGCCGGCCGCGGCGGCGGGGCCGGTCTGGCCGGTGCCTCAGCGCCGGCTACGTGCGGCGGGGACTTTTTTTTTTCGCCGCTTGCGGCGGGGCGTCCGGCGGCAAGGGCTTCCAGCCGCGCCACCAGGGATTGCGGATCGACGAACTGGTCGGCCTCCGCGAGCCGCACGAGCGTCGCCTCCACCAGCCCCCGGGCCACGCTGGAGGTCCGAACGTTGCGGACGAGGGTCTGGGCGATTCCGACGGCCTGGACGAGTGCCGGCACGCTGAACCGCCGGGCGAGCTCCCCGACCGCCTGCCGCTGCGACTCGGGCAGCTCAATGAGGTCGCTGTCGGCCCCGCAGGTGGCGGCAAGCATCATGTCGCGGAACACGTCGGCGAGGGCGGCGCCCGCGCTCGCCAGCGTCACGCCGGAGGCCAGTACCGCGTCCAGCTCCGTGAGCGCCGCCGCCGCGTCGCCATCGGCCACCGCTCGCGCCATCGCCAACATGCGCTCATCCGGCGGCGTACCCAGAAGGCGGACGACGTCGGCATCGGTCACGCGGTCGCCGGCGGCCAGGAGCTGATCCAGCAGCGACAGCCCGTCGCGCATCCACCC
>CAZMDT010000137.1:0-1824 GCA_964564965.1 uncultured Planctomycetaceae bacterium
ACGTCAACGCCGTCGCCGACGCCCTCAACGTGATGATGGCCGGCGAGGGTTACTCGGTGGAGAAGGGCACGCCGCTGGCCGGCGAGTATGGCAAGGGCAGCAAGTTCGCCCGGGCGCTGCTGGGGGCCTTCGTCAAGCGGTACAAGTACCGCGTCCTGATCGGCCCGCAGGACGGGAACACGATGCTCGCCTTCAGCCGGGCCATGACCGGCTTCTCCGGCGGCGCCATCGGCATGAGCAAGCTGAAGGAAGAGCAGCGCCGCCTCATCGCGAAGATCATCGAGACCTTTGGGCAGACGCAGGCCTAGCCGCCCCGGCGGGGGGCGCATGACGGGGCGCCGCGTCGGGCGGCATTCCGGCTGCCGCCGGACGTGCCTGTGCCGTCGCCGGGATTGGGACGGAGCGCAGCATGTTCGAAGGGGACTCGCCCGCGTCGTCGCCGCCGCCGCTTCCGCCGTACGGCGCGCCGCCCGCGCGCCCGCCGCGGAAGAAGCGCTCCGACGCCGCGGTCATCGTGGCGGTGGTCCTGCTGCTGGGGGGCGTGGGGTACCTGGTGCACCTGTCGCGCCGGGACCGGCTGGAGCCGCGCGCGCCCGAGCGCCCGGGCACCCGCCGCCGCGAGACGGCCCGCGCGTTCCGCGGCGAGCCCATCGCCCTCGACAGCGAGGACGCCCGGGCGATCGACCGGCGCCTGGGGGCGTTCATCCAGGCCATCGCCCGCGGCGACCGCCAGGCCGTCCGGGACTGCTTCGATGCCGAGCGGATGTACGCCGAACTCCGAGACCTGTTCGAGGACAAGGGCGTCACCGAGCGCCAGGAGAGCGCGCACGCGAAGGCACTGGCCGAGGGGCTGGTCGAGGGGATGACGGGCGAGTGGCAGGTGCTCGACTGGGCCGGGCACGAGACGCGCCACATCCGCTTCGATTCGCAGCAGAGCGAGGCCGTCGCCTACACCAAGTTGCGGTCCTCGGCGGGGGCCACCTCGAAGTTTCGCTGGTGGCTCTGCCGCCGGGAGGGGCGGTGGCGCATCTACGACTTCGAGGATCTCGAGATGGGCCTGTCGGTGCTGGCGATGTCGCGCCTGGCGTTCCCGGCGGGGGATAGCCTCAAGCCGCCAGCGTGGGCCGCCACGTTCGAGCGGCACGTTCAGCCCGCCGTCCTCGCGATACAGACGGGCGATCTCGAGGCCGCCGAACGGCACCTCCGCGCGGTCAACCCCAACGCCTTCCCCCCGCAGATCGGCAGCCTGTGCCACATGCTCACCGGCGTGCTGCACATCGCGGCGGAGGAGCACGCCGAGGCGCTGGCGTGCTTCGAGCGGGGCGCGTCGCTGAACCCCAACAGCCCCCTGCTCGACCAGCTCCGTGCGGCGGCGTGCAACCGGCTCGGCCGCCACGAGGAGGCCTTGCGCCTCGCCCTCAAGTACGACGCCCTCTTCGGCGACGACGCCGACAACTGCCAGCAGTTGGGCGATGCGCTGGCGGGGCTGGGGCGGACCGTCGAGGCCACCGAGGCCTACCGCCGCGGGCTCGCCGACGACGCGGGCTCCCTCGACAACCTCCTCGGCCTGGCCAAGGTCCTGCCGAAGCCGCAGCTCGACGAACTCGCCCGCCGGTACCGCCAGACGCCGGACCCCAAGGAGGCCTTCCAACTCCTCGCCGGCGCCCTCGTGGAGGCCGGGCACGCCGACCCGCTCGAGGTCCTCGTCAACGAACGACACGCCGACGCCCCCGAGGAGTTCCTCGTCCGCTACTACCGGGCCGAGGTGTGCCTGCTGCGGGGCGAATACGACGAGGCCGCGCGGAGGCTCGAGCCGCTGCTGGC
>CAZMDT010000137.1:1834-7773 GCA_964564965.1 uncultured Planctomycetaceae bacterium
GGCCCGGGGCGGCGAGAGCGAGGCCGTCGTCGAGGAGGAGTACGTGTACGCGATGGGGCGGCTGGGACGGTGCCTGGAGGCGTACAAGGCGGCGGGCAACAAGGCGGCGGCGTTCGACGGTCTGGCGCACGCCCTGGCCGAGTCGGGGGCCGCCGACCGGCTCGAGGCGCTCATCGAGGCGCATCGTGCGGGGCATCCGAAGGACAACTGGCTGCCATACTACACCGGCGAGCTGCACCTGCTGCGGGAGGAGTACGAGGCGGCGGACGAGGCCTACGCCGCCGGGCTGGCGCTGGAGCTGTCCGAAGAGGACCGCGAGGCCTACCGCCTGGCCCGCGTCTACGCCCGCTTCAGGGCGGGGCAGGCCCTCGAGGCCTACGAGCAGATCGGCCCGCGGCGGGAGACGTTCGCGCAGCTCGCGGGCCTGCTGTCGGCGGAGGGGAAGGCGGAGGAGCTGGCGGCGCTCGTCGAGGCCCACCGCGGGCACGACGCCGACGATCCGGCCCTGGCGTACTGGGGCGCGGAGGCGTTGTGGCAGCGGGGCGATTACGCCGCGATGGTCCGGCTGCTCCGGGAGCGGCGCGAGGCGTACCTGGAGGGAGGCGGCGAACGGACGGAGCATGAGGGGCTGCTGGTGCGGGGGCTGGCCCGCCTCGGGCGCCATGACGAGGCCCTCGCCGCCGCCCGCGCTTCCACCGCCATCGATGGCAACCCGTACTACGAGGCCGTCGCCCACGCCGCCGCCGGACGAGCCGCCGAGACGCTCGAAACGCTCGAGGCCCTCACGCAGATGGGGTACGACGCCTCGGCGTTCTACGAGGACTCCGACATCGGCGCGGCGTTGCGGGGGGAGGGGTTCGAGGAGGTCCGGCAGGCGTATCCCCCGCCGGCGGATGAGCCCGCCACCCGCCCGGCCGCGGCGACGCCACCCGCGTCCGCGCCGGCCACGGCGCCCGTCGGCGGCTGACCCCCGCCCCCCCCGCCTACAGCCAGAACTCCGTCCGCAGCACGTTGCCCTCCTTCGTGGCGCGGATGAACTGCTCCACCTTTCGCAGGTCCTTCAGCCCCGGGGCCGACTCCACCCCGCTGGCCACGTCCACCGCCCACGGCTGGACGAGGTCGATGGCGCTGCCCACGCAGCCGGCGTCCAGCCCGCCGGCCAGGATGATCGGATCGACCCCGGCCATGGCCCCCGAGGCCCGCGCGTCGGCCACCATGTCCCAGTTGAACCGCTGCCCCGTGCCCCCGCGCGCCGCGGGGTCGTAGGCGTCGAGCAGGACGGCCGCCAGGTTCCGCCGCGCCTCCACCCCCGCGAGCCACCCGCGCACCTCGGCGAGCCACGACTCGTCGCGGACGCGGAAGGCTTTGATGCACGGCCGGCTGATTCGCCCGACGATGTCCGGCGGCTCCTCGCCGTGCAGTTGGACGTACCCGATGCCGGTCCGCTCGACGACGCGGTTGATGGTGGCGGCGTCGGCGTCCACGAAGACGCCGACGGTGGCGACCCAGAGGGGCACCACGTCGACGATGGCGCGGGCCTGCTCGGGGGAGACCCACCGCGGGCTGTCGGCGAAGACCACGCCGACGGCGTCGGCGCCCATCTGCGCCACGCGCAACGCCGTCCGGGCGTCGCGCAGGCCTTCGATCTTCACGCGAACGCGCTGCACGGCGCCAGCTTACCCGCACCGGCGGGCGCGGGGAACCGCAAATCCCCCCGGCGGCGCCTTGCAACGCCGAAAGCGTCGGGTAAGCTGGCCGGTCCGCCAAAGGCCCCCAACGCAGGAGCGACACCATGAAGCAGGTTCTGCTCGGCATCGTCGGCATGGGCGGCATCGGCTCGCTGCACGCCCGCCAGATCACCGCCGCCAACAGCCGCAACTTCCGCCTCGCCGCCGTCTGCGACCTCCTCGAGGGCCGCGCCCGCCGGGCCGGCGAGGAGTACGGCGTGCCGCACTTCACCGACGCCGGCGCGCTGTACGCCTCGGGGCGGGTCAACGCGGTGCTCATCGGCACGCCGCACTACGCGCACGGTCCGCTGGCGATCCGGGCGGCCCGGGCGGGGCTGCACGTGCTGTGCGAGAAGCCGCTGGCCAGCAGCGTGTCGCACGCCCGCGCGATGATCGCCGAGTGCCGGAAGCGCCGGCGGGTGTTCGGCTCGGTGCTGCACCACCGCACGCGTGCGGTGATGCAGACGGCCCGCCGGCTGGTGCAGTCCGGGGCGCTCGGGGAGGTCTTCCGCGTGCAAATGGTCTGCTCGAACTGGTTCCGCACGCAGGCGTACTACGACAGCGGCGACTGGCGCGGCACGTGGGACGGCGAGGGCGGCGGCGTGCTCATCAACCAGGCGCCCCACCACCTCGACCTGTTCCAGTGGGTCGGCCTGGGGCTGCCCCGGCGCGTCATCGCCACCGTCGCCACCCGCGAGCACCGCATCGAGGTCGAGGACACCGCCAACATCCTCTGCGACTACGGCGAGGGAAAGGTCGGCTACATCTACGCCACCACCGCCGAGCAGCCCGGCATGGAGCAGTTCATCCTCTCCGGCGACAAGGCCACCATGATCATCGAGAAGGGCGGCATCCGGGTGGGGCGGCTGAAGGTCCCGGTGAAGAAATACACCTACGCCTCGAAGACCGCCGACGCGGTGTACACGCCCGCGATGAAGCAGTCGTGCGCGTGGAAGGACGTGCCCGTGAAGCCGGACCCCGCCACCGACGGGCGGCACATCGAGATCGTGCGCGGCTTCGTGCGGCAGATCCAGACCGGGCGCCGGCAGTACGCCCCGGGCGAGGAGGCGCTCGCGGAGCTGGAGCTGTCGAACGCGGCGTACCTGTCGGGGTTTTCGGGCGGGCGGCCGGTGGAACTGCCCGTCGACGCCGCGAAGATGGACCGGCTGCTGGCGCGGCTGGAACGCGAGCGCGCCACGGGCAAGGGCGGCGGCCTGCGCCGGAAGTACCAGGCCGAGTTCCGGCGCCTCATGCGGACGTAGCGGGGCGTGGGGGCGAGCCGGCGCGAGGCGGCGCCCGAAATCGCTGCGAACGGGCCGGTACGGGGGCGGGCAGAAGGTGCAGCCTGCTTGCCCGCGGCGGAAGCCCGAGTTCCGGACAGCGATCGGGGCTCGCCATCCGAGTTCGCGATGTCGGCGGAGTTCGCGGCGGTCGTCGCCCCGTCCGCGGCCTGCACCCCGGCGGCCACAAACGCGCCGGAAGTGGTTGGGAGGACTCCCCGCTGACGGTATAATGCGTCGGTGCCGCTGCTGCTGCCTCTGGCGGGTGTGGCGGCACGCGGGGCCGCACGCCCCGACGCCTTCACGGGCGTTTGGACCCCGGTGACGGGCCGGGGGACCGGAACCCGAAAGCATCACCCGCGGGCCGCCGCGGTCGACGAACCGGAGTCTGCCATGTCGGACGAACCGCCGCGGGCGGAAGGCCCGGCCGCCGCGCCGTCGCCTGACGACGCTCCCCCCGCCGAAGCCCCCGAGCAGCCGCTCGACGCCGCCGAGCCGTCAGTGCCGGAGGCGCCGGACGCCGAGCCGGAGACGGAGCAGGAAGCCGCGCCCGAACCGGAGGCCTCCGAGCCCCCGAAGAAGAGGCCCAGGATTCCCACCCCTGCCGTCGTGGCGCGCTACGGGCGGATGCGCCACATCGGCCTGTTCCGATGGACCCGAAGGGAGCTGCCCTCCCCGGGCGCGCGCGTCGTGCTCCGCACCGAGCGCGGCGTGGAGCTGGGAGAGGTGCTCTCGCTGGTGACGGCGGAGCCGGCCGGCGGGGCGATCACGCCCGACCGCCTCGCGGACGTCATCGCCGCCAACGGCCCGGAGTACCCCTTCCGCCGGACGGGCAAGACCCTGCGCCTGGCCAACCAGCAGGACGTCATCGACTACCGCCACCTCGAAGGCTCCGCCCGCGAGTGCGGCGCCTTCTGCCGCGAACAGATCCGCCAGCTCGCCCTGCCCATGAAGCTCGTCGCCGTCGAGCACCTGCTCGGGGGCGAGCGGATCATCTTCCACTTCACGGCCGAGTCGCGGGTGGACTTCCGCGAGCTCGTCAAGTGCCTCGCCAATGAGTACCACACGCGGGTCGAGATGCGCCAGGTGGGCGCCCGCGACGAGGCCCGCCTGGTGGCCGACTACGAGCGGTGCGGGCTGCGCTGCTGCTGCCAGCAGTTCCTGAAGGACCTCAAGCCGGTCTCCATGCGGATGGCGAAGACGCAGAAGGCCACGCTCGACCCGGCGAAGATTTCCGGGCGCTGCGGCCGGCTGATGTGCTGCCTGCGCTACGAGGACACGGGATACGAGGAGCTCCGCAAGAAGCTGCCGCGGCGCAACACGTGGGTCCGCACGCCGGACCTCGTGGGGCGCGTCGTCGAGGCGCACATCCTCACCCAGCTCGTCAAGCTCGCCCTGCCCGACGGGAAGGAGGTCGTCGTCGCCAACGAGGACATCCTCGAGCGGGACGTGCCCGCGCCCCCGCCGCCGGAGCAGAAGCCGCTGCCGGAGAGGCACGCCGCGGCGGCGCGGCGTTCGCCCCGGCCACGCCCGGCCCCGCAGGCCGAGGCCGCCGAACCCGCCGCGCAGGCGGAGAAGCCGCCGAGGCCCGACCGCCGCGACCGCCCCGCCAGGGAGCAGAAGCCTTCGGCCCCGCCCGCGGAAGCACCGGCGCCCGCCGCCGCGGCCGCGCCGCCCGCGGCGCCCGCCCCGGCCGGAACCGCCGAGGGCGAGCCCCCCAAGAAGCGGCGCCGCCGCCGGCGCAAGCGCCGCCCACGAGGCCGCGGCGGAAAGGGCCCCAAGGGCGGCGGCCAGCCCCAGCACGGCGGCTCAGGCTCGCGCGGCAGGAAGCCCAGCGGTTTCACGCTGATCGAGCTTCTGGTCGTGATCGCGATCATCGCGCTTCTGGTGACGATCCTCATGCCGTCGCTGAACCGGGCGAAGCGTCTGGCCCAGAACCTGATCTGCAAGGCCAACACCGCCACGCTCCTCCGGACCGTGGTCGTCTACGCCGAGGACTACTCCGCCTGGCTGCCCCCCAAGGACAACAACGATGTTCCCCGCCGCCTCAGCACCGAGAAGCCCGAGAAGAACGGCAAGTGGTGCGACCTGCTCGTGGACAGGGGGCTGCTGTCCGTGGACGCCTTCGACTGCCCCATCAATCCCGACGCCGCCGTCGACGCGGAAGGCCGGCGGAAGCTCTGCTACGGGGTGAACTACTACTTCTACGGCTGGAACGACGGCAAGATCCGCCCGAAGCTGGACCTGGTGACCGTCCCCGCCGAGAAGATCCTCACCGCCGACTCGTACTGGAAGTACTACACCGTGCAGTTGTGGGGGTGGTACTTCAACAACCTGGTCCTGCACGAGGACTACTCCTGCGTGTACGGCTTCAGCGACGGGCACGCCGAGCAGGTGACGTTCCGCCGGATGTACGGCGACTACTACGAGCCGACGCAGAACCTCTATCACAACCTGCCCCCCAACGCCGTGGGGTGGACCGGCGGGACGTGGCACGGGACCGGGTCGGTGTATGCCGAAAGTTTTCCCGCCTGGGCGCCCTGGCACGACGACACGCCGCACGACTGGGGCGGCTGACGGCGTCGCCCGCGAGGCCCTCCGCGGGTTGCGCGGGCTCTGCCGACACCCGGCCGAGGCCAACGCACCCACGGGTTGGCGGCCGCCGGCGCGCGCCGTAGGATATGAGGGTGCGTGCGGCCCGTCAGAGGGGAGGAGGTCCGGTCCGACAGACCCGCGGCTTCAGCTCGGGTTTCCGCCGACGAAGGCCTGTCGCATTTCGCCGCACCCGCGACTAGAATCCCGCCTCATGGAAAGCCCGACCTCGCAACCGCCCAAGCCCCGCTGGAGCCAGGCCTTTCGCGGCAACGTCCTCATGATGGGGCTCGTGAGCCTGTTCACGGACTTCTCCAGCGAGATGATCTACCCGCTGCTG
>CAZMDT010000138.1:0-7764 GCA_964564965.1 uncultured Planctomycetaceae bacterium
AGAATCCGGTTGATATCGGTGGCGGGGTGCCCCAGCCGGGGTGCCCCGCGTCCGTCTGCGCACGCGGCCGAGGCCGGCATGGAAGGCAGCCACAGGCACAAGTGGGTCGGGTACGCCCTGCTCGGGGCCATCCTCATCGCCGCGGCCGCGGTGTACCTGCTTCAGCGACGGGGCAAGACATTCGAGGGCTGGAGCACCGATCTGGAGGCAACGCTGGCGGAGGCGAAGCGCGACGGCCGGCCCGTCCTGGCGTATTTCGTCGAGTCTCAGTCCGGCCGGGATGCCCAGCAGATGGCCGGGCGGACGCTTGCACGGCAGGCGAACAAGCGGATCCTCGCCGAACTCGACTTCCTCCGCGTGGTGGTGGCAACGGCCACCGACAGCGACCTCGCCCGACGCTATGGGCTCACCACGCTGCCGGTCCTGATGGTGCTCTCGCCCGACGGCCGCGAGTGCCAACGCGACGAGAGCCGCTACATCGGCGAGTTGCAGTTCCGAACGGAGTTCCTGGAGCCGAAGCTCAGCGGCTGGGCCAGCCACCGGGAGGTCGACGTGGCCGAGTTCACCGCGAAGGCGCACGCGGCGGGGCGCCCTGTGCTCGTGCTGTTCGCCAGGCCCGCCTCGTCGAACGAGCTGCGCCGGCTGGCCTTCGCCACGCTCGCCCGTGACGCCGCCCGGGAGGCCATCGCGCGGACCGGCGCGGCGAAGCTGGTGGTCCGGATCGTGAGCACGGACCACGCCCTGGCCCGGCAGTACGGCGTGACGGCCTTGCCGGCCCTCGTGCTCATCCCCCCGGCAGGCGAGCCGGCGAGGCATGAGGGCTTCATCGACGTGGCGGGGCTCATCCGCTTTCTGGCGCCGGTGACCACCGCCCCGGCCGCGGGGAACTGACCGACCGGCCGGGCCTCACTCCGGCATCCGCCGGATGATGAGCGCATTGTTCTGCCCCCCGAAGCCGAAGCTGTTGGACATGATCGTCGCGAGCTTCGCCGGGCGCGGCGTGTTGGGCACGTAGTCCAGGTCGCACGCCGGGTCCGGCACGCGGTAATTCGTCGTCGGCGGGATAACCTGGTCACGCAGGGCCAGCACGCACGAGATCAGCTCGGTCGCCCCGGCCGCCGCGATCAGGTGCCCCAGCATGCTCTTCACCGAGGAGATGGGGACCTTGAAGGCGTAGTCCCCGAAGGTGGCCTTGACGGCCCGCGTCTCGACCTCGTCGTTCTGCTTGGTGGCCGTGCCGTGGGCGGAAATATAGTCGATGTCCTGCGGCCGCAGGCCCGCGTCGCGCAGGGCGGCGGTCATCGCCCCCGCGGCGCCGGCGCCCTCGGGGTCCTGATCGGTGATGCGGAAGGCGTCGGCGGACGCCCCGTAGCCGACGACTTCGGCGAGCATCGTGGCCCCGCGCCGCCTGGCGAACTCGTAGTCCTCGAAGACCAGCACGCTGGCGCCCTCGCCCAGCACGAACCCATCCCGCGTCAGGTCGAACGGGCGCGAGGCCGTCTCGACCTCGTCGTTCCGCGTCGACAGCGCCGTCAGGCGGATGAACCCCGTCTTGCCGTACGGGTGGATCATGCTGTGCGCGCCGCCGGTGATCACGGCGTCGCAGTCGCCGCGCCGGACGAGCCACGTCGCCTCGCCCATCGCCTGCGTGCTGGCGGCACAGGCGGTCAGCACGTTGAACGCCGGGCCCCGAACGCCGAACGCCGCCGCCAGGTGCGCCACGACCATGTTCGATTCCTGCTCGACCTCCCGCCACATGTCCATCCGCTGCCGGGCGAGCCGGGCCCAGCGGACGGTGTCGACGCGCCCGTCCTCCCAGGCGTCCACCAGCAGGGAGGTGAAGTTGTCGAAGTCGAGCGATCCTTCCCCGCTGCCGAGGTAGATGCCGAGGCGGGTCTCATCGAGCGCCTCACAGCCCGCCAGGGCGGACTGGCGCCAGGCCTGCGCCGCCGCCCCCAGTGCGAAGGTGCAGTGGCGCCCGGCGTGACGGTGCCGGTCGGCGTCGTCCACCTGCGAGGCGAGGTCGTAGCCCTTCACCTGGGCGCAGAACGTCGCCGGGAACGTGCTGGCGTCGAACAGCTCGTTGGTGCTCAAGCCGCTGCGGCCGGCGAGCATCGCCTGCCACGTGGCCTCGACGTCGTGGCCGAGGGGGTTGACGGTTCCCATGCCGGTGATGACGACGCGTCGTCTGTCCATGCTGTGCTTCCAGCCCCGACGGCGCGGTCTAGGGCTCGCACCGTTTGAGCACGACGGCGGCGCTCTGTCCGCCGATCGAGAACGCGCCGCTGACCACGTGCCGCAGGGCGGCGTGGCGCGGCTCGGGGGCGAGGGCGAGCGCCGGCCCCGCCGCGGGCGCGGCGAAGTTGACCGTCGGCAGCACCACCTGCCCGGCGATCGCCATCGCGCCGGCCGCCAGCTCGACGGCGCCGGCGCCCGCGAAGAGCGAGCCGGTCGCGCCGGTGACGGCGAAGGCGGGAACCCGTTCGGCGGCGGCGCCCAGGGCTGCATGCCATGCCTCCGCCTCGAGGCGGTCCTCGCCGGGCACGCCGGTGCCGTGCGCGACCACGCAGTCAATCTCGTCCGGGCCGATGCCGGCGTCGTCCAGGGCCCGTTTCACGGCCAGCGCCAGCGAGCCGACGGTCGGCTTCGTCACGTCGATGCCGGCCGGGTCGCACGCCGCCCCGAAGCCCGATAGCTCCGCGTAGACCCTCGCGCCGCGCGCGGCGGCGCGGTCCAGATGCTCCAGAACGACCAGCCCGCCGCCCTCCCCGACGACCGTGCCGGCGTGGGCGGCATCGAACGGACGGCAGGCCTCCCCCGCCGCCTCGCTGCTCGTGGTGCACACCCGCCCGAGCAGGCACTGGCGGAGCAGGCCCATCGGGTTGAGCTTGCTCTCGGCCCCGCCCGCGACCACCATGTCCGCCTCGTCGCGGGCTATCCACCGCGCCGACTCGCCGATCGACAGGTGCCCCGACGCGTCGCCGCACGTGATGTTGTTGCTCGGGCCCTCGCAGCCGTGGATGATGGTCACGTGGCACGCCAGCATGTTCGGCAGGTACTTCAGCAGCCACAGCGGCGTCAGATTCTCCATCCCGCCGGCGCCCCACTTCCTGAGGTCGAACTTCCCGTCCACGACGGCCGTGTTCACCGCCATGCCCAGCTCGTCCAGGTCGGTGCAGACCAGCCCCGCGCCGATGTTGCACCCGAGGCGCCTGGAGTCGACGTCGACGGCCTCGGGGTCGATGCCGCGCGTGGTCACCGCCGCGTCGCGGAAGGCGAGATCGGCGGCGGCGACGGCGATCTCAATGTCGCGGGCCATCACCTTGACGTTCTTGCGGTAGGTTCTCGGCACATACGCCCGGGCCGAGAAGCCCTCGATCTCGCCGCCGACGCGGGAGGGGAACTCAGAGGCGTCAAAACGGGAGATCGCCCGCGTGCCGCTCCGCCCCGCCATCAGGGCCTGCCGGAACGGCTCCGCTCCCACCCCCGCCGCCGTGACCACGCCGACGCCGGTGATGACCGCCCGGCGGTCAGGCATCTTGGCCCTCCAGCAGCGGCCTCACCAGGCGCTCAAACTGCCCCGTGAAGACGAAGTTCTCCTCCGGGAACCGTGCGCCGGCGAGGTTCTTGTCGATGTGACTGAACATGAGGTCCACCCGCCCGATCGGTTCGCCGTTGCGGGCCACGGTGCCCCTCGTGGCGGCGGCATCCTCGCTGAGGTGCTCGATCTCCGCGTGGAACGTCACCTGGTCGCCCGGGGTGACGATGTCGTCGAACTCGGCCCGGCTGATCTTGGCGAGGATGACCTTCTCGCGGAAGTCGCGGGCCTGGCCGACGAGAATGCCCGCCGTCTGCGCCATGCCTTCGATCAGGAGGCTCGCGGGGTGGATGGGGTAGGCCCCCCAGTGGTCGTGGACGTGCTCCTCGGCCAGCGAGACGTTCTTGACGGCGACCGCCCGCCTGCCGGGCTCGAACTCGAGGAACCTGTCGATCCAGATCCAGCGCATGGCGACTTCGGATGGATCATTCCGGACGGCGGGTTCCCGGACGTTCCGGCGCGGCCCGCGCGGGGCGCGTCGATCCGGAGCCCGCCACCCATGATCCGAAACGCGTTCAGCCCACCTTGCCCATGACGTAGTTGACGATCGTCTGAACCTTGAACAGCTCGCCCATCCTGCTGACGTCGGGGTCCTGCTCGAACTCGCTGAAGTCGGCGTGCGGCATGCGCTCCTTGAGCTGCGTGAGGGCGGCGTCCGTCAGCTTGCCGTCCTGGACGAATTCGGGGTTGTTGAGCACATTGTCCGGGAACAGTTCCCCCCGGGGGATCTTGATGTCGAAGGCCTTCTCCAGCCGGAAGACGATGTCGAGGAAGTCGATGGACTCGGCCCCGAGGTCGCCCGTCAGCGTCACCTCGGGCGTCACGTCCTCCTCGTCCACGCCGAGCGCCTCGACGAGCGTCTCCCTGACCTTCTCGAAGACTTCAGCTTCGGTCATTGCCATCGGTGCGTTTCTCCTGTGGTCTCGGCCCGCCTCACGCGATCCCGCAGGGGCGGCAGACTGAGTGAATCCCTTTCTATAGGAACTCGCCGTGGCGAAGTCAACGCCGAGCGCCTTTCCGGGCGGGCGGTCAGGCTGAGCCGGCGGCGAGGGCCTCCGGCCCGCCGATCAGGCGGAACTGCTGCTTGAGCTCCGCGACGATCTGCTCGTCCGCCTCGGCCAGGTACGCCGCGCGGTCGGCCAGGTTCAGGCACCGAAGCTCCAGCCTCGCCGACACCGCCTGCGCGTCCTCCACGAAGCCCGCCGCCTTGAACCGGGCCGTCTCATCGTCGATCGCCATCGCCTCGACGTCGCAGCGAAGGCTTCGCCCCGGCTCCACGAAGCTGCCGTACCGCACGTTGCGGGCCGCCTTCAGGACGATCACGCTGCGGGCCCAATCCTGCGCCAGCCGCACCAGCCATGCCGCCGACTGCACCAGGGCCTCCAGCATCAGCACGCCCGGCAGCACCGGGAACGCCGGAAAGTGGTCGGCCAGGTACTCCTCCGCCAGCGACAGCGACTTCAGCGTGACGATGCGCCTGCCCGGCTCGATGGACACGATCCTGTCAACGAGGTGGAACTTCATGGGCGGCGTCCCCGCTCAGGTGGCCAAGCCGACGAGTATCTCCAGCCCGCGTGCGAGCCGCTCGTCGCTGGTGGCGTAGGAAATGCGGAAGTGCGTGTCCGCCCGGGAGAACACGCTGCCGGGGATGACGAGCACGTTGTTCTCGATGGCTCGCGTGACGAAGGCTGTGGCGTCCCCGCCCGGGGCGGGCACGAACGCGTAGAACGCGCCCTGCGGCTTCACCAGCCCGAACGTCTCGCCGAGCGCCTCGTACACCATGTCGCGCTTGCGGCGATAGGCGGCGACGTGCTCCGAGACGTCCGTTGCCATCGCCGCCAGCGCCCCCGCCTGGGCGATGCTCGGCGAGCAGACGAAGCTGTACTGCTGGAGCATCGTCATCTTCTCGATGATCGCCTTCGCCCCGGTGCACCAGCCCACGCGCCAGCCGGTCATCGCGTAGGTCTTCGAGAAGCCCCGCATCAGGAGCGTGTTGTCGTACACCGCCGCCAGCGAGGTGAATTCCGACGGGCCGCCGTCGTAGCAGAAATGCTCATAGATCTCATCGGAGATCACGAGCAGGTCGCGCCGGGCGGCGATGTCGGCGATGTCGCGCAGCTCCTGTTCGGTGTAGACCGCGCCGGTGGGGTTGCACGGGGAGTTGACAATCAGCAGGCGCGTCCGGTCGGTCACCGCGTCGGCGATGCGGCCGGCGTCGGGGCGGAAGTCGGGATACGTGTCCACCGCCACGGGCACCCCGCCGGCCAGGTTCACCAGGTGGGCGTACATCACGAAGTACGGGTCGCAGAAGACCACCTCGTCCCCGGGGTCGATCAGCGTCAGCGCCGCCAGCACCAGCGCCCCGCTCGTGCCCGAGGTGATCAGGTACCCCCGCCCGTCGTCCGACCAGCCGAACTCCTCGCGGCACGCCCCCGCCACTGCCGTCAGCAGCGCCGCCATGCCCTGCGTCTGCGTGTACTTGTTCTGCCCGGCGCGGATGGCCTCGATGGCCTTCTGCTTGGCCTCGTCGGGGACGTCGAAGTCCGGCTGCCCGATCGACAGGTTGATCGGGTCGGTCATCCTGGCGGCCAGGTCGAAAACCTTCCGGATGCCCGAGGCATCCAGCTTGTCCATCCGCCGGGCGACCTTGTGGCTGATGCGCATCGTCTGTGGCTCTGCTGAACAGGCCGCGAAGGCGAGCCCGGTTCCGCGGCCCGTGGGGGCTCGGGGCGAGGCGGATGTCAGTCGGCCTTCTTCGGCTTCCTCTCTTCGGCGCCCTCGGCGGGCTTGGCGCCTTCGGCGGCCTCGCCCTCAGCCGCCGCCTCGGCGGCCTCCGGCTTCTCCTCCTTCTTCGTCTTCGTCCCCGCCTTCGACTGCCGCATGCGAACCTTGGGCAGGCCCAGCGGGCTGTCCGACTCGGGGTCGAACTTGTCCTCTTCCAGGAGGTGCTCGATGCGTTCGGCCCGTGTCAGAACGCTCCGCCGCCCGGTCAGGCCGCTGCGGCTCTTCAGTGTCCTGTCCATCGTCATGGGTGCTGCTCCAACTGTCGCCTACTGTCGCCGCGGCGCATTCTCGCACAGCTTCCACCACGGCGTTGTGACTCTGTAGTTTCCGTGCGTCCGGCTGTGCTCCCGCACGATGCCCTCAATCGCCTGCACGAACGCGTCGTTCAGGGCGCCTTCCTTGCTCTCGAAGGGCTGAAGCGACCAGACGAAGTACCCGCCGCTCGCGCCCGAGAACTTATACACCTTCGCTTTGTAGCCCTTCTCGCCGCAGAGGCGCTCCAGGTCTTGCGCCAGGCCGAGGTCACGCGACGTCGGGGCGAACTCCTGGATCACCAGGTGGTGCTTCCCGACCACCGGCTGGGCGGCCGCTGCCGGGAAACGGCCTGTCCCGCCCCGGCCGTTGCCTTCCACCTGCGCCGGCGCCTCCTCGGCGGCCGTCGGCGCCGTGCCGCCGGAGCCCCTCGTCCATCGGCCGATGAAGAACATCAGCACCAGCAGGCCCAGCAGCACGAGGACCGCTGCAAGGCCCACGAGCTGCGGCAGCCCGCCGAGGCGGATCCGGACGGCCGAGGCCAGCGGCAGCGGGCCCGTCGTGGGCTTCGGCGGCTTCGGCGGCTCCGCCGCTGCCTGGGCGGGCGTGCCAGGCTCCTCGAGGTCGATCTCCGTCAAGGCGTCGTCGTGGCCGCCGCTCATCCAGCTCGGAACACTCAGCCCCTCGTCCCGGCGCTTCTGCCTGGACGAGGAGATCACTTCGTACAGGGCTGCTGAGTTCTTCTTCCTGGCCACGCTTGCGCTCCCGCCCGGCGATGGAACAATCCTACTATCGGCCCGGCGCCCTGTCAACCGCGGCCGGCGCCTGCCCGGCGGTTGATTTGGCGCCCGGTTGTGGTTATCTGCCTTAGGGCCCGCCCGAACGGCGGGGCCAGGGAGAAACAAGCGGCATGGAGACCATCGACGTTGCGATCATCGGCATCGGTGGCTACGGCGGGGTGCTTGTCAACGCGCTCACCGAGGGCGCCGGGCGCGTCGGATGCCGGCTCGTGGCCGCCGCCGACGCCCGGCTGCCGGCGCTCGAGGAGCAGGCGGCGAAACTCGCCGGCCGGGGCGTTGCGCTGTTCGAAGACGCCCTGCCCATGATCGACGCCGTCGCCGGCCGGTGCC
>CAZMDT010000139.1:0-7691 GCA_964564965.1 uncultured Planctomycetaceae bacterium
AGCGCCGCGAGGCATTGGTCCCACATCTCGCCCCGGTAAGCGGCGTCCTGCATGTCGCCGAGGCAGCGCGAGGCGAAGCGGTCGTCCGCGCCGCCCAGGTCGAGGGCCTTCTCGCCGGCGGCAAAGGCCTCCTTGTAGTGCTGCTCGTCCCTCAGGTACTGAACAAGGTGCTGGTACGCCGCGGCCGTGGCGCTCTTGTCGCGGCCCGGGAGCTTCACAAACGTCTGGAGACGCTCGATGGCCTTGTCTCGCTGCCGGTCATCCCAGTAGGCCTGGGCGCCCTCGAGATACGCCGTCCGAATCGCTTCCTTGTCGTTCGGCAGCGCCTCGATGAGCTTGTCGGCCGCCTGGGCCACCTCACGGTAGCGACGCTGCCGCCGCCCGTTCTCGTTGAGAATCCCAAACGCCTCCCGCTTCTGTTGGGGCGTGGCGTTCTTGTCGTCGATGACGGCCTCGCAGATGCCGACCGCCTCGCCATAGCGTCGGCGGTCGCCGGCCGCCTCACGCGCCGTCTTCAGGCGGGCAGCGACCGACTCGGCCAGCGCGCCGCCCGCCATGAGCAGGACGATCGCCGCCGCGAGCGGAAGCGCACCACGCCTGGGGATCTGAGCTGTCACGGGACGTTTCCTTTCTTCGGTTCGAGGACGCGCGGGTCGATGTGGAACCGGATGTCACGGATCCAGTAGCTCCCGGAGGACTCTCCGGACCCCGTGAAGACGACCTGCCCCAGGTCCCGGACGAGGAAGTCGGGCGTCTCCTGAAGCAGCCGCTTCATCGGCACGACCACGCTGACGTAGGCGGTCCCCAGCCGCCCGCCCGGGACCAGGCCCTCCTTGAGGATCGCCAGCGGCGGCGTCCGCGTTTCGGTCGAGAAAGGCGGGGCGTCCACCAGTTGGACGTATACCTCCTCGTCGCCGGGCAGGTCCGTGCGGATGTCGAACGACAGCGCCACTTGGTCGCTGACGTCCTTGGGGTGCTGCGGACCCCCGAAGGCCTGCCGCCAGGGGCCTCCCGCCACGTCCACCTGCTGCTCCCTCGCGTGGAAGCCGAACCCGCTCGGGGTGTCGTACACGCCGACGACGGCGACCGCGCCGGACAGCCGCCCGGTCTTCGCCTCCACCGCCGTCACGGTCAGCCCCATGGGGCCGCGGGTAATCCGCCATTCCCCCTGCCCGACCCTCATCCCCCGCGGGTCGGCCCGGAAGGAGCATGCGTACACGCCATCGCCGGCCTTGCCGTCACGGTGCTGCCCGTCGTCGAACATCGCCGTGCGTTCGAGGCCGCCCATGCGGCTGAGGTCAACGGTGACGCTCTGGGGCGGCGCCGCGCCGGCGATGCGGGCGGCGATGGTGACCTCGTTGGCGGCGGTGAGCTTCTCGAAGGCCTGGGTGGCCTCGAGGAGCCTTTCGGCCTCGGCGGCGGCGCGGCGCCGGCGGCGGACCGAATCGAGTCGCTCGCGGAGACGGTCGAGGGTGTCGTTGATCTGCGCGATGTTGATGCGAAGGACGGGCGGCGTGACGCTCAGCCCGCCGATGGCGTGCGGACCCGTGTACACCGCGCCTCGCGAAAGACCGTTGTTGGCCACGGCGTAGAGGACGGTGCCCGTGGCGTTGGCGCGGATGGCGGCCCCCTCGCGGACGAACGGGCCGGTCGGTAGCCCGTGGGCATCGGACCACGTGGTCTCCAGCCCGGGCGTGCTGCCGACGACCAGCCCGAGCTCCCGCGGGGCGTAGGCGTAGATGAGCTGCTGGTCTGCGGTCCGTCCCCACGTGACGCCGATGCTGGCGAACCGCTTCGCGTCCTTCGGTCCGACGTGCGTTCCGCCGACCTTCGACACCGCATACAGCCCGTCGTCGACCGTCGAGAAGAACACCGGCATGCCGCGCCAGTTGTCGCCGGCCTTGAGGATCGTCGGCGTGACCATCCCCGTCACCGCCAGGTCCGAGGCCACCTCCATCCAGAAGTCGTCCAGCACCAGGCAGTGGTACACGTTATGGACATCGGGCGAGCGCCGGTCGGCGGCGACGATCAGCAGCCCGCCGTAGTCGGTGATCCGCCCGCCCTCGATTCGGTAGATGTGGTAGCGATCGTGGAGCACCCGCCAGGTCTTCCCGCCGTCGGTCGAGCGCGACAGCCCCGGCGCACTGTCGCCGTGGGCCAGCAGCAGCGTCCGCAGCTCCGGGTCGTGCCGCCAGAACGTGATGCCGACCACCTCGTCGGAGGCGAGCCCCGTCTGGCGGGAGCCCAACTGTGTGAAGCTCTTGCCGTTGTCCCGCGTGACCCACAGGCCCTTGCCGGCCACCGCCGCGTAGAAGGTGTCCACCTCCAGCGGGTCGAAGACGAGGGCCCGGATGCGCCCGAGCTTGCCGGGGCTGCCGGCCTCGAGGGGGCGCCAGGTGCCCCCGCCATCCTCGGACAGCCACATGTGGCGGTCTGTCAGGACGATGACGCGACCGGCGAGCAGGTCGTGGGGATAGACGGCTTCGACGCGCCCGTCGAACGCCAGCGGAGCCCAGGCGACGGCGAATCGGGGGTACTGCCCGCAATGCCTGGGCAGGGCGTTGATGCGCTCAAACGGCGGGATCTTGCCATCGGAGGGGGCGTCGCCCCGTTTGTCCTTGGCGGCATGAGCCGTCACGGCTCCAAGGAGCACCACCGCGGCCGACAGAGCCGCCGCGATCCGCACTGGGGCAGCGCGCCCGGACAAGGTCAATCCCCCTTCGCAGGCAGCAGCCCGCCCCGGCCGAGCACGACCCGCCGCGCCAGGCGCCCCGGTTCGTCGTCCTTGGTCCCCGCCAGCGGCTCGTAGTCCTTCTGTTCGGCGGCCAGTGCCGTCACCGGCGTCTTCTGGCCGCAATCCTCGAGGCACGCGTGCTCGGTGATCATCCGCCGCTGGCTGAGCGAGGAGTCGTACTGCTCCGTGGCGCGGAGCGGGACGACGGGGTCATCGATGTCGCCACGGCTTCCGGCCCCGAGGATGCGGCTGCCCGGCGTGCCCGGGGCGGCGACGCAGAGCTTCTTGAAGATCTCGACGGACTCCCGGCCGTCGACGTTCCAGCCCTTCTCCTCGACGACGATCATCAGCTTACTGGACACGGCCTTGAGTTCGACCGCGCGGATGCGGGCGATCCACAGCGCCGTCTGGTAGGTCGACCAGTTGTACGCCTCCAGGAGCGTCAGCGTGCCGTCCTTCCGCCCGGCGGCGGGCGCCCCCTCGCCGTCGCAACGCTTCGACTCCAGCCCGCGGAGGAAGAACTCGGCATAGACGGGCTCGGCGCCTTCCTCGGGCATGGCGGCCGCGACGATGACCCGCTGCTCGGACGCCAGTTCCTCGACCCACTTGCCACTGTCCGCGCTGAACAGCAGCAGCACCTGCTGCTTTGTCGGCAGCGCGTCCAGCGCCCGGCGCAGGTCCTGCGCGCTGAGATCCGGCCCCGGGAGCACCAGTGTCGGCACGGTCAGGCGTTTCGAGGCGTGCCCCACGGTCAGGAGGATGAACTGGTCCTGCGGCTGCACGGTGGCGGCAAGGCGCTTCAGTTCGGCGAGCACCGCTTCGGCCGTCGCCGCGCCTTTGACGATCGGGTCCTTGGCGAAGGTCTCATCGCCGCTGAGGACAACGACGTTGGCGGCCGGCACGCCCGCCGGGCCGGTGAGGTACGCGCGGAAGCGCTTCAGCCAGTCGGCATAGCGGCGGGCGTGAATGGGGGTTCCGGGCATGCCTCCCACCAGCAGGGCGTAGCAGGCGGGCCCGGCGGGGCGGGTCGCGGGCGCCGTCGCCGGTGCCGTCGCCTGACCGGCAGCCGGCGCCGCCATGGCGACGACCAGGCACGCGCCAACGGCGACCCCCGCCGCTCGAACGGTTCTCTGCGTGATGCTCATCGAAGCGATGGCCTCGCTAATGGCTCAGGAAGTAGATAATCACGTTGACGCCCATCTTGATGGCCTCGATGTTCTTGCTCATGCCCCAGTAGCGGCACATCCAGCCGCAGTGGAGGTCGCCGGGATCGCAGTAGGTGATGATCCGGCGCTCGTTGAGGGGGACGTCGGAGGTCTCGAAGAGGGCGTAGGCGCCGTGCTTCACGCCCTGCATGTGCGGCGAGCCGTCCTTGAAGTCGAAGTAGACGTGGTAAACGTCATGCCCCGCCGGAATCTTCCGCATCTTGTTCGGGGCGAACAGGTGGTCCACCAGCTTCACGTAGTCCTGGAAGAACCAGTCGTACCGGGCATAGGCCACGCAGTCATCGGCCATGATGAACCCGCCACGGTGCAGGAACTCCCGGAAGTTCTCCTCCTCCTTCGGCGGCAGATCGAAGCGGCCTTCAGAGGTCATGAAGACGAACGGATACCGGCAGAGCTCGTCGAACTTGCCGAGCTTGACGACCTTCGGCTCCATGGAGACGTTGATGTTGGTGAGGCGCTGAAGCTGCTTGCGGAGGTTCACGTCGCCCACCGGGCCGACGTTCCAACGGTCGGGCGTGCCGTCCTTCACGGAGAACTGCAGCCGCGGAAAGATGAACTTGCCCGTCGTGACCGCCTCGTCGGCGTAGGCGCGGTCGTGCACGCCCATGACGGCGAGCGTCGAGCCGAGCAGCGCCCCGCCCACCGTGGCGGCGCCCGCCTTCATGAACTTCCGGCGCGAGAGGAGGCGGATTTCCTCCCACGCGCCGCAGAATTCCTCTCCGGCGAGGCCGAGTTCGACGTCACGGTCGCGATGGTACGGTGTCTTTCTGTCAGCCATGTCCACACACTCCCTCTGATGCGCGCGCCCCTCAGGCCAAGCCCGAACGGCGCCTCACAATCCATTCTAGGGCGAACAGCCCCAGCAGAAGGATGAACAGCATCGGCATGTCCCAGATTTCCATGAGCTCGACCTTGCGGTCTTCCTTGCGGGCCTCCTTGGCCCGCTTCACCAGCTCCTCGACGAGGGCAGCCGTCGTCCGTTCCGGCGCGTCGGCGGTGCTGTAGAACGCCCCGCCGGTGGCCTCGGCGAGGTCCTTCCGCAACGCCTCGCCTTTCAGACCCGCGTCCCGGTACTCCGTCACCGGCTCCGAGACTTCGTAGAAGCTCTCCACAGGCTCCATGCCCTCCAGCCCCGGCCCCTCCGCCTTGATGGTGACCTTGTAGAAGCCGTTCCCGCCGGGGTCGAACTCGGCGCGATACACGCCCTCCTCGGCCGAGGGGTACAGCATCAGGTCGCGAGGGCGCGCACCCTCCTGGTCGATCACCGCCGTCACCCGGGCCCCCCTGACCGGGCGGTAGTCCTTGCCCAGCACGGTCACGGCGATGTAGGCCTTCTCGCCGGGCCCGTAGCGGTGGTCCTTGCTCATCTGGACGCGGAGGCGCTCTCTCGCCCCGACAGCGGTCCAGCGGATCACCTGCTTCCAGAACTTCTCGTGGAACTTGACCTCGCTCCTGACGCTCATCCGCCAGTACCACGAGCCGCCGGAGGTGAACGCGACAACGCGCCCCTGCCCGTACTGCTGGGCGACCAGCACCGGCAGGTGCGTCTCGGCCTGCCGCATGATGACGGTGGCCAGCGGCTTCGGCTTGCCGACCGGCGTGATCCCGATCACCGGCGGCGCCTCCTTCCACATCCGCAGATTCTCGGCTTCGCTGTCGGGGTCGATCCGCATGATCGGGTGCTTCAGGCCCTCGGGCGTCACCTCCGCCCGGTACTCGGCGTCGGAATACGGCGGGTCGCTGGCGGAAATCTCCACGGGCAGCATGTCGCCGATGGGCGTGCCGGCGTAGCCGCCGCGCCCGAACGAGTTCACGCCGCCGAGCATCATCAGCCCGCCGCCGCGGTCGGCGACGAACTCCTTGAGCAGCTTGCCCTGCTGCTCGGAGAAGTTGGCGGCCTCGATGTCGCCCAGGATGACGGCCTGAAACTTGAAGAGCTGCTCGCGCGTCTGGGGGAAGCCGTCGAGGAGGAACCCCAGCTCCTCCTCGCTGGCGCCTTGGACAAGGTAGAGGTCCTTGTTCTGGTCGTCGGTGGCGCCGCGCTTCTTGCCGAGGCGCAGCAGCCCCACCAGGCGGAAGTCCTGGTCACGCTCCATCGCCTCCCGCAGGAAGCGGTACTCATAGCGAGGGCTGCCCTCCATGTAGAGCACCGGCAGACGGTCGCGGCGGATGCCCAGCTCGAAGGCGAAGCGGTTGTTCTCGGGCCGGTCGCCCGGGGCCTCGACGCCCGGGCCCGGGCGGATGATGACCTCGTAGGTCCCGCCTTCCGTGGGGACGAAGCGGGCTCGGACGCGCTCGATGCCGGCGCGCTGGGGCATGATCCGCAACGCCTCGTCGATGGCGTCCTTGTCGTTGTGCCGGATCAGCAGCTCGAACGGCTTGTCGTCGAACCCGCCGTGCCCCACCACCACGTCGATCTCGACCTCGGCGTTGCGCCGCACGCGCCGCGGGGCCAGCACCTTCAGAATCTGGTAGTCGCCCCGGACCACCTCGCTGCCGGTGCCCACCACGAACACGGGGACGCCGCGGCGCTCCAGGAAGCCCGCCGCCTGGCGCACCGGAAGCCCGGCGGTCCGGCATCCGTCGCTCAGGAACACCACCGCCGACAGCGGGATCGCCCGCAGCTCCTCGTCCATCGACTTGAAGGCCCCGTAGATGTCCGTGTCGGTGCCCTTGGCGGCCAACTCGCCGCGGCTGGAAATCCGCCGGAGCTTCGTGTCAAAGCCGTACAGGATCGTCTCGGAGACCTTGGCAAGCTCCTCGTTGCCAATCAGCCCCCCCCGACCGCCGGCGCCCAGAAGCACTTCGCGGGCCGCGTCCATGCGTGACCGCTTGCCGTCCGCGCGCTCGACGTCCTCGATGGTCATCGAACGGGACGTATCCACCACCACGGCCGTGAACACCGCCTTCGAGGGCTCTTTGATCTTCAGCGCCGGGATGGCCAGGATGAAGAAGAGAATCGCCAGGAAGGCGAGCCGCGCGGCGAGCGTCCAGGCGCGGCTGCGGCGGGAGATGCGCCCGGAGACGCGGCGGTAGAGCCACCACGCGGCGACGGACAGCAGCACCAGCGCCGCCAGCAGGATCTCCAGCCGAATTCCGCTGCGGAAGACCAGCCCCTCCGCGCTGCGGTACTTCTCCAGCGGGTACTTGAACAGGGCCTCGAACAGGTTCATCTCGCCGTGTGTCTCCGCGGAAGGTGCCCCGGGGGCGCTACTTCACGCCTTCCGAAACCGCTTCGTAATACTCGCCGACCGCCTCGCGGTACTCGTCCGGGGCGTCCTCCTCCTTCGCCTCGGAGAGGACCTTCCCCTTCCGTTCAGCCGCCAGCTCTTTCTCGATGAAATCCCGGACGCGGGCCACGATGCCCTGCAGATCCTCCCGGGCCTTCACGTCCGTGGCCAGCACGCGCTCGAGATCGCGTTGGGCGGCGACGGCGTCGAGCTCCGACCGAAGGTCCTCGCCGCCGATCCCGCGGTCGGCAGCGTGGCGGGCCAGCCGCAGCACGTCTTCCGCAACGGCGCGGGCGACGGCCGCGCGCTGGCGCGCGTCGCTCACCTCGCCCTGGCCGCGCCCCCCCGGCACGCCTGCCGCGATGCCCGCGCCCTCGACGCCCTTGCCTGCACCTTCAGCGCCCTTGCCGGCACCTTCGGCGCCCTTGCCTGCGCCCTCAGCGCCCTTCCCCGCACCTTCGGCGCCGTTGCCCGCGCCTTGGGTGCCCTTGCCGGCACCCT
>CAZMDT010000140.1:0-7569 GCA_964564965.1 uncultured Planctomycetaceae bacterium
CCTACGGGTATCTCTCGTGCGAGCGGGGGGTGCACCGGCTGGTGCGGATCAGCCCGTTCGACGCGCAGAACCGCCGGCACACGAGCTTCGCCGCGGTGGACGCCCTGCCCGAGCTGGAGGAGCTGGAGGTCGAGATCGACTGGGACAAGGACGTGCGGGAGGACACCTTCCGCGCCAGCGGCGCCGGCGGGCAGCACGTCAACAAGGTCTCCAGCGCCGTCCGCCTCACGCACACGCCGACGGGCATCACCGTGCAGTGCCAGAACCAGCGCTCGCAGCACAAGAACCGCGCCGAGGCCCGCCGCATGCTCGCCGCCAAGCTCTACCAGTACGAGCAGGCCAAGCGCGACGCGGAGCTGGCCCGGCTCTACGGCGACCGGGCGGAGATCGCCTTCGGCAGCCAGATCCGCTCCTACGTGCTCTATCCGTACCAGCTCGTCCGGGACGAGCGGACCGACCTGAAAAGCCCGCACACCGACCGCATCCTCGACGGGGACCTCCAGGTGTTCGTCGACACGTACCTGCGCCTCCGCGCCGCGCAGAAACAGCAGACATAGGCTTGCCGATTGCGGACCGCCCCGGCGCGGCTCGCCGGCTCAGGCGCGCTTCGCGCGCATCTGTCGCGCCCGTTCGTAGAGGACGATGCCGGCCGCGACCGTGACGTTGAACGAGTGCGCCCCGCCGGGCATCGGGATGGTGACCACCTCGTCGCAGGCCGCCCGCAGGGCGCCGGACATGCCGGTTGTCTCGTTGCCGACGGCGATGACGCACGGGCCGGTGAGGTCCGCCCGCCAGCAGGGGCGCTCCGCCCCGGCCGAGGTGCCGATGATTCGCACCGAGCCCCCCAACGGCGCCAGGGCGTCCGCGGCATCGGGCGGCAGCGACAGGTGAACGCGGAAGATCGACCCTGTCGTCGAGCGCACGGCCGGGCGGCTGTACGGGTCGGCCGAGTCCGCCGTGAACGCCACGCCCGACAGGGCGAACGCCTCCGCCGTGCGAACCAGCACGCCGACGTTCCGCGGGTCCTGGATGCCCTCCCCGAGCAGCGCGCACCAGTCGTCGCCGGCGGATGGGGGCAGGCCATCGGCGGGGCGGCGGGCGACGACGGCCAGCGCGCGGATCGACGTCTCGTAGCCCAGGCCGAGCAGGCGGAAGAACACGCCGCGCGACGCGACGTGGCACGGCGCGCCGGCGTCTTTGGCCTGGCGTGTCAGGGCCTCCGCCTCGCCCGCCGGCGGGTCGAGCAGGAAGACCGCCTCCACGCGCGCCAGAAGTTCCTTCACGTTGAACGGCTTGACCACGTAGTCGTCCGCGCCGAGTTCCAGCCCTTTGACGCGGTCGGTTTCCGACCCGCGCGGTGAGGATGATGACCGGGAGCACGGGCCGCCACGCGCGCGCCCGCTTCGAACGCCTGGCGGGCCAGCTTCTCCCCGTCGGCGAGGAAGCACCGCGGCGGGCGGCGCCCGCTCCGGCGCAGCGACTGCCGCGCCGCCGCCACGGCCGGATGCTTAATGCTCGTGATCACACGCTGCTCGTGGGCCATCGTCTCGCGCCGCTCGTGGCCGCCGGGGCGCGCGCGCGGCGCCGCCGGGGCCGGAGGGTTTGGCTTGCGGAACCCGCAGTCTCGGCAGATACTATACGTAGCCTCCATCCATTCATTCGCGAAGTAAAGGCATACCTACGCACACCGGTGGGCGGTTGAGTTGAGAGGAGCGACGGATATGCGGCGAGTAATGGGCTGGGGGTGCGCGGTCTGTGCGGGTGCGATTCTTGCGTTGTCGCTGTCGGCCGGGGCAGCCGAGTTCTCCGACGAGGGCGTCGAGAAGGCCATTGCCCGGGGCGTGGAGTGGCTGCTCGCGCAGCAGAAGGACGACGGCACGTGGGAGGGCACGAAGGCGGGGTACGGTCAGCCGATGGGTCCGACGGCGTTGGCGACGTACGCGCTGATCGAGACGGGCGTCAAGCCCACCGACCCGCGGATCGTGAAGGCGCTGCACGCGCTGTCGGAGCACCAGACGGAACAGACGTACACGCTGGCGATGCGCGCCAGCGCGTACGGCGCCGCCATCAGGAAGCGGGCCGTGCAGTACCGCGGCGTGCTCCGCAATGACGTGCGGCTGATCATCAACTCCACTCCCGACGGTGCGTTCTGCTACAAGTGCCTCGGGGGCGGGAAGACCGGCGCGGGCAAGGGGGCCAAGAACGACAACTCCAACACGAACTACGCGGACCTCGGGGCGTGGGTGGGCCAGATGCTGCTTCAGGAGGTGCCGCCGGAGTTCTGGCGGAAGACCATCGAGCACTGGAAGCGCACGAAGAACGACGACGGCGGGTGGGGCTACCGTTGGGAGGGCAAGGAGAAGGACAAGAGCACCGCCGCCATGTGCGCCGCGGGGGTCGCCAGCATGTTCGTGTGCTTCGACGCGCTGCGGGCGCAGGACTTCCTGAGGTGCAACATCAACTACGAGACTGACAAGGACTACGGGGTCATCCGCGACGGGCTGGGGTGGTTTGACAAGAACTTCGCCGACACCATGCGCGGGCGGCAGCTCGGGCACAGCGACATGTTCTACTACCTGTACAACGTGGAGCGTGTCGGCCTGGCGGCGGGCTACAAGTACTTCGGCACGGCCGACTGGTACAAGATGGGGGCGAGCTACCTGCTGGACAAGCAGGGCCCCGACGGCTCGTGGAAGGGCAAGTGGACGCCGATCGCCTCGACGTCGTTCTCGCTGCTGTTCCTGATTCGCGGCCGGCAGCCGGTGGCGTTCAACAAGGTCGAGTTCCACGGCGACTGGAACAACCGCCCGCGTGACATGGCATACCTGACGCGCTGGATGAGCGACAAGCTGGAGCGGTCGGTGGGGTGGCAGATCATCAACCTGCGGGTGCCGGTGGAGGAGTGGCACGACGCGCCGGTGCTGTACATCTCCGGCGAGAAGCGCCCGGAGTTCTCCGCCGAGGAGAAGGACAAGCTCAAGCAGTTCGTCTGGCAGGGCGGGGCGATCTTCAGCGTCACCGAGTGCGACGGGAAGGAGTTCAGCAGCGCCATGCGCGAACTCTACGCCGAGCTGTTCCCCAAGTACAAGCTCGAGCTGTGTCCGCCCGAGCACAAGCTCTACTCCATCATGTACCCCATCGGCGGGACGCCCAAGTTCGCCGTCGTCTCCAACGGCCTCAGGCCGCTGGCGATCCATACCGACTTCGACCTCGCCCGGATCTGGCAGATGCAGCGCTTCGGGCTCGAGGCCAACCGCCGCCTCTTCGAGGCCGGCGCCAACGTCTTCATGTACACCACCGACCGCACGCTGAGGAACCGCGGCGTGCGTGTCTGGCCGGAGAAGCCGGCCGGGGGGACGAACCACCAGGCGACGATCGCCCGGCTGAAGCACGCCGGCGACTTCGACCCCGAGCCGCTGGCCTACGAGCGGTTCGCCCGGCTGCTGGCGAAGGAGACGAAGACCGCCCTGAAGGTCGCCGGGCCGATGCCCATCGCCGAGCTGGGTGACAGCGGCGCCAAGCTGGCCGCCCTCAGCGGCACCGGCGATCCGAAGCTCACCGAGAACGAGCAGGAGCTGCTGCGCGAGTTCCTGGAGGGCGGCGGGACGCTCGTCATCGACGCCGCCGGCGGCGACGAGGCGTTCGACCGCGGGATGCGGCGGACGCTGCTGGCCTTGTTCGGGGCCACCGCGCTTCAGCCGCTGCCCGCCGACGCCGAGCTCTACCGCCTCGCCGGGCGGGAGATCAAGGAGGTCAGCTTCCGCGGCGGCAAGCAGGCCCGCGGCGGCGGGCGGACCCCGCGCCTCATGAGCGTGGCTCTCGGCGGCCGGCACGCCGTCTTCTACAGCCGCGACGACATCACCGGCGGGCTCGTGGGATACTCCTCCTACGAGTGCGACGGCTACGCGCCGCAGTCGGCCTACGAGCTCATGCGGAACATCGTCCTGTACGCCGCTGCGCGTTGAGGCCCCCGCCGGGCGCGGGCGCCTGGCGGCGGCGCCGGGCGAGCAGCCACGACGCCAACAGCAGCACGAGCCCCGCCCCTCCGACGGCGGTGCCGGCGGCATAGAGGGCGGCCCGGTCCGCGAAGCGCTCGGCGCGGACGCTTCCGGCGGTCACCAGCAGCCCCGCCACGGCCAGGGCACAGGCCGCGCCGGCGAGCCATCGGGAGCCCCGCCGTCGCGACAGCAGGCGCGCCGCGGCGAGCTGCGCGGCGAGCACCATGGCCCCGAACTGGAGCACGTGAAGGGCGTAGGCGCCGACTTTCATGTCCCACGGATCGCCCTCGGTCCGCCAGAGCGTGGTGAACAGCAGGGCGGCGGGCAGGCAGAGCGCGGCGAGCGTCGCACGGGCGGGCCCGGCGAGGAACGCGCCCCCGGCGAGCACCGCCGCCACCGGGATCCGCAGATCGCCCGCCGGCAGCGCCAGCACCGGCGCCTGATTGCGCTCGATGAGCCAGCAGGCTCCGCCCAGCGCGGCGAGCATGCCCGAGGCGGCGAGCGCGGCGGCGATCCGCCACCGCGTGCCGAGGCGCAGGCCGCGCCGAGCGCCCGCGTCCCACAGCGCCGTCGACACCAGCACCGCCGCGTAAGCCAGCGCGATGATCAGCATCCGCGTGATGTCGAGCGTGTGCCCGTCCTCGCCGGCGTCCGGCGGCGGCAGCGCGGGGGCTTCGGCCTGCCCGTCGTCGTCGGCCGGAGGCAGGTGCCACCCATCGAAGGTGCCCTCCGGCACGGCCACCTGGCGGGAGGCGACCTCGGCCTGGAGCCCCCACAGCACCAGCAGCGCCGTGGCGAGCGTGACCGCGGGGCTCGGGAGGCGCGCCAGGGCGGTGAGGGCGGCGTTGACGGCGCCGAGGGCGAGGCCGGACCCGGCGGCCGCCGCGAACGCCCACGCCGGCGGGAGCCCGGCGTTGATCAGCAGCGCCGCGACAACGCCGCCCAGCGAGGCGGCGACCCAGACGCTCAGGTCGATGGCGCCGCAGCGCAGGGCGAGCAGGAACCCCAGGGCCGGCAGCAGGTAGAACGACGCCATCTGCCCGGCCACGTCCGTCACGTAGCGTTCCTCGTCGACGTTCCACAGCGGCAGCAGGACCACCGCGAGGGCAATGAGCAGGCCCACACCGACCACGTCCCGCGGCCAGGGCGCCACGTTGGCGGGGGGGCGAAGCCTGTCTTCGAGTCGGACCACGCGTGCTCTCCGGGTGGCGGCGAGTGTACGGGATCGGGCGGGGTGCGTTCAGCACATTCCCGGGGCGGCCCGTCGCGGCCGCTACAGCCAACCGGTCATGCGGGCCAGCCCGCGGGCGTAGTCCACGAAGTCCGGCCAGGAAACGTCGCTCGGAACGCCGTGGTCGCAGCCGGGGATGTACCCGCCATCGCGGACGACCGGATCGAGGCGTTCCAGCTCGCGGCGGATGGCGTGGCCGCCCTTGGCGATGCATCGCTTGTCCACGCCGCCGCGGTAGGCCATCGCCTTGCCGAACCGCCGGCGCATCGCGGGCAGGTCGTTGCCGGCGGCGACCTCGACCGGGTCGCAGACGTTGAGGCCCGCCCCGATCCAGATCGGGACCAGCTCCTCGATGAACCCGTCGCTGTCGATGTCCACCAGCGCAACGCCGGCCTCCCGCGCCCGCGACGACCACCGCCGCCAGCTCGGCAGGAGAAACTCCCGCGTCATCGCCGGCGAGATCATCGACTTCTGCTTGTAGGCCATGTCTTCGTTGATGACCACCACGTCAGGGACGGCGCGAGGGAGCAGACGGTCGAGCACGGCCGCAACGAAGGCCGTCCAGAACGCCGCCATCTCGGCCACCAGGTCCGGCTGCTCCAGCATCATGATGCAGAGCCCCTCGAAGCCGCACCATTCGCGCATCTGCCAGAACGGCCCGGGGACCCCGACGCGAAGGACCCCCTCGCGGCCGGCGGCGCGGCGGCAGCGGTCGGCGAAGTCGTCGGGGAAGCGCGCGGGGTCGTCGGCGTCGTAGCGGCGCTTCATGGCTTCCCAGTCCTCGCGGGTCTCCACGGGGCAGCGGATCCAGCGCCGCGTGACGAAGTCCTTGGCCTCGCGCAGGTACGTCACGTCGAACGGCTCGGCGATCTCGCAGACGTTGCCCTTCCAGTCCTGGACGATGAGGTGCCCGGTGGCCGTGCGATCGATCAGCCGCTCCTCGAACTGCGGGATCATCCGGAAGTCCACCCCGAGCGCCACCGGCGGGGCGGTGGGTTCCGGCCCGATGCCGAGGGCCTCCAGCAGGTGGGCGAACCAGTCGGCGCCTTCGGGCAGGCCTTCCTGCCGCCAGCGCCTCAGCGTGGACTCGCGCGGTCCGCCCGGCTCGAAGGGAACACGGTCCGGGCGGCCGAACGTGAGTGTCTCGATATACCGCCGCCGGGGCGTCATGGCAGGGGGCGTCAGCGGCGTTCGAGGACCATCGAGCCATAGCCGGACAGCTCAACGCTTCCGGACACGGTGCCGCCGTCGATCAGGTCGGCGTGGCTGCCGCCGAGGGCGATGGTCTTCGGCTCGCGGGTGAAGTTCAGCAGGAACACGAAGGTCCGCGTGCCGTCGGTCCGCATCTGGGCGGTCACGCCGCGCGGCAGGTCGGCGTCGATCACGGGCTTCAGGCCCCGCTCGGCGACGATGGCGGCGTAGAAGTCCGCGAGGAACCGGTCGTCGTTCCGCGAGGCCACGTAGTACGCCCTGCCCTTGCCGACCGCGTGGACCGTCACGGCCGGCTCGCCCGCGTAGAACTGCTCGCCGTACGTCGCGAGCACCTCGGCGCCCTCGGGGTGAATGCGGTCGCAGAAGACGTGGGCCTCGTACTCGCCGGACAGGCCGGCGGCGTGACCTCCGGCCGCGACGACGGTGTTGCGCTCGTCGTCGTGGAGCACGTCGAGTTCCTCGGCCCAGAGGCCGAGCAGCCTGCGCAGCGGCCCGGGGAAGCCGCCCTGGAAACACAGGTCGTTCTCGTCGGCGATGCCGGACCAGTATGTGGTGACGAACGTCCCGCCCGCCCTGAGGAACTTCTCGATGCGCTCGGGGAGGCCCGGGCGGACCATGTAGAGCATCGGCGCCGCGACGAGCCGGTAGGGCGACAGGTCGGCCTCCTCGTCGATCACGTCCACGGGGATGCCGCGGGCCCAGAACTCGCCGTAGTGCCGCTCGCACGTCGGGCGGTAGTCGCGCTTCCCCTTGCGCGGCCCGCTGGCGTCGTCGATGGCCCACTCGTTCTGCTTGTCGTAGAGCACGGCCACCTCCGGGCGGACCATCGTCCCCAGCACCGGCTCGATCTTCTTGAGAATCTCGCCGACCTCCGCGACGGAACGGAAGATGCGGGTGTTCTCCGTGGCGTCGTGCATGACGACGGCGCCGTGGAGCTTTTCGCATCCCCCGCGGCCGGCACGCCACTGGAAGTACTGCACCGTGTCGGACCCGTGGGCGATCGCCTGGAGCGAGATGAGCCGGTGGACGCCGGGGCGCTTGAGCTTCATATAGGGCATCCAGCCCATGCCGCAGGCGCTGCCGGGGGTGCCTTCCATCATGATGTAAGGGCGGTTCTTCAGCGAGCGG
>CAZMDT010000141.1:0-7558 GCA_964564965.1 uncultured Planctomycetaceae bacterium
CGGTGAGCACGTGCCGGTCGCCCGCGGCGATCGAGCGGATCTCGCTGGCCAGGACCGTCCTGCAAGACCCACGTATCCTGATCCTGGACGAGGCGACCAGCAGCCTCGACAGCGAGAGCGAGAACCTCATCACCGAGGCCCTGGAGCGGGTCATGCGCGGGCGGACCTGCCTGATCATCGCGCACCGGCTGTCGACCGTGATGGGTGCCGACCGCCTCCTGGTCCTCAAGGAGGGGCGGCTCGTGGAGCAGGGCCCGCACGCGGAGCTGCTGGCCGCCGGGGGCGTGTACCGGCACCTGTTCGAGCAGCAGTTCGGCCCGCTGGGGAAGCTGATCGACGAGAGCCGCCAGGGCCCCCATCCCCCGTGAGGGCGCCTCAGGCTGCGGGGTGCTGCCCCGTTGCCGCCAGCGCCGAGCCGGCGGCCGCGCACTCTCAGGGGCTGAGATTCAGCGCCAGCGGCTGGGTGAACGCAACGGCCACGCCGACCGTGCCCTCGCGACAGGGCGCCTCCCGCACGACGCGACCCGAGCCGCGGATCCTGCTCGCCGAGGAGGCGTACCCCTCCCCCGGCGGAATGGTCAGCTCGAAAGCGATTTCCGCGCCGGCTTCGGGGCCCTTGTCGGCCGGGAGCTCAAAGTACATTCCCCCCGCCGATATGTTGCTCGTCCGCAGCGGCGTCTCGTCGGGCGAGTCGGGGCAGGGCGAAAGTCTCGATATGGGCAAACGCAGCTTCAGCCGCTGGAACCTGCGTCGTTCTTGGCCGGTCACCCTTTCCGCCTTCCATGCAAGGTGCGCCCAAGCGGGAGCAAATGCAGTGCCGTCGGCCCGCGCCGACGGCGAACAGCCCCGCCGGCGCCTCAGGTGATGTCCTTCACCCTCGGCACTTGCGCTCGCGCCGACGCGGCAGCCAACACTGACCAACAGGCCGACGGGCCCGCCGGACGTTGCGGGCCGGCAACCCCGCGTTGACCTGCGGCATCAACGGTATTTCATGCCGGCCCGGTCGCAGACCTTGCGCAGGCCCTTAACGGCCTTGGCGAACAGGTCCGGCCCGGTGAAGCCGGAGAACTGGCCGGCCGCCTTCAGGTGGGGCTCGAGCGTCATGTACCCGCTCCAGCCGCGATCAGCGAGGTCGGCGAAGATCTCATCGAACTGCCCGCGGCCCTCGCCGGCGGGCACGCAGGCGGGCTGGCCCGGCACCTTGTCCTTGACGTGGAACTGATCGGTCAGCTCCGCGAGCCCCTTCGTCCAGCCGTCGTCGTAGGGCGCGATGCCCTCCTCGACGAAATTGGCGGGGTCGAAGATGCCCTTCAGCCGGTCCGAGCCGATGGTCTTGAACAGGTCGATCACCCGTTCGGGCACGGCGCCGTAGATGGCCCTCTCGTTCTCGTGCATGAGGACGACGTCGGCGGCCTCGGCGACGTCCACCATGGCGGCCATCCGCTGCATCACCTCGTCGCGCTGGTCGGCGATGTCGGCGCCATCCGAGGGGTAGAAGCTGAAGACGCGGATCAGCCGCGTGCCGAAGGCGCGGGCGACCGCGCACGTGTGCTTCAGCAGGTCGAGATGCCCCTCGAAGTCGTCGCTGATCTTGATCTTGCCGATCTTCGAGCCGATGCAGGGCACGCTGAACCCGCGGTCGTCGAGACGCCTGCGGTACTCGGCCGCCTCATCAACCGTCATCTCCGAGACGTTCCTGCCGTCGATGCCGCGGACGTCGATACACGCCACGCCGTTGGCCTCGCAGACGTCCATCTGGAGCTTCAGGTCCGGACCGATCTCATCGGCGAACGCGCTGAAGGTAATCATGCCTTTGCCCTGCATACTGAGGCCGGGCGACCGCCCGGACCGCGGCATCCTAGCACGCGCCGCGGCAGACGGCAAGGACGGCATCGGCGCCGGCGCGGCGAGCCGCCCCGCCGGGCGCTAGCCGTTCGCGCAGCGCTGGTGCATCCGGCGGAGGGTCTCGACGTAGTGGCGGAAGTTGTCCCACGAGATGTCGGATGAGACGGAGTGGTCGATCTTGGGCACGAAGCCGCCCTCGCGCATCAGCGGCAGCAGCCGTTCGAGCTCGGCGCGGATCGCCTCCTTGCCGGCGGCGACGATGCGCTTATCCACGCCGCCGATCATCCGCACCTCCCGCCCGAAGCGTCGCCGGACATCCGCCGGCTCCATGCCCGCGGCGACCTCCATCGGGCAGAAGATGTTCATGCCCGCGGCGAGCATGTTCGGCAGCAGCGCCCGGAAGTCGCCGTCGGTATCGACGAAAAACAGCTCCGCGCCGTTCCGCCGGGCGATCTCGACGACGCGGCGATAGCGCGGCGCGAAGAACGTCTCGAACATCGCCGGCGAGAAGAACGGGCCGTTCTTGAACGCCAGATCCTCCCCCGTCCCGATCGCCCGGATGCCCCGCACCTCGACGAAGACCTTCTCGAGGAACCGGCAGCACAGATCGCAGATGCCGTCGAAGAGGCGGTGGATCAGGTCCGGGCGGTCCACGAGCAGGTACGACGCCGTCTCCACGCCCGCCATGCCCCGCAGCGTGAAAAAGTAGTTCCCCGCGGGCGGCAACAGGAGCGCGTCGAAGTCGGGGGCGTTGAACCGCGCCGCCCGCCGCGCCCAGTCGCCGGGCAGGCGCTGCTCGAAGTGCCCCTCGAACCGCTCCAGCAGCGCCTCGAGCGATTCGGGCCCCTTGAGGGGGAACTCCAGCCACTCCGGCATGGTGGTGGCGTCGGCGAGGTCGCGGACCTTCCGGCCGTAGTCGTCGATGTAGACGGTGTACTCGCCGGTCTGTTCGAGCACGGTGCGCTCGAAGGGCGGCCAGACCCTGTCGTTGAACCCGTGCCCGGCGAAGCGCAGCGGCCGGACGCCGAGGCAGTCTTCCCAGGTGCGGTCCTCGGGCAGGCCCTCGCGGTGCCAGCGGCGAAGGGTGTCGCGCCAGACGGGCTCCTCGAACATCGGCGGGTGGTCGAACTCGCCGTAGTCCATCACGGCCCAAAATCGCTCGAGGTTCGTCATGGGCATCCGCCTCGCCGCCGGGGCCGGGGCGTCAGGGCCTCAGCGGCGGAAGGTCGATGTGCGCAAACCGCCCGTCGAGCAGCTCCAGGATCCGCCGGCAGTACCTGCGGGTCTCGGTGGGGGCGTGCTTCTCGACGAGCTGTCTGCTGGACAGGCCCGGCTGCTCCCGGCGCAGGCGACTGAGCTTCGTGGGGCCCATGTTGTACGCCGCCAGCGCCAGGTACGTGTCGCCCCCGAACCGCTCCAGCATCATTCTCAGGTAGGCCGTGCCGATTTGAATGTTGTACTCCGGATCGAAAAGGTCCACCTCCCGGACCTGCTTCTCCTTGTTCTGGCGGATCCAGATGAGCCGCCGCCGCTTGACGTCCTTCTCGATGCCGTAGTGGCGGAGGACGTCCTGCTCGGCGGTCTCGGTGACCTGCATGAGGCCCTCGGCGCCCTTGCTGGAGACGGCCTTGACGCGCCCGCCGCTCTCGGCCCTGATGACGGCCTCGATGAGTTCCGGCGGCAGGCCATACTCGGCCGCGTAGTGCTCGATGTACGAGCGGTGGCTGCTGACGCGGGCGTCCTCGTTCTGGTCCATCAGCCAGCGGGCGAGGAAGAACATCCCCGCCCCGATCGCCGCGGCGACCAGCAGCGCGACCAGCGTTCGCGTGGTGGGTTTCGGCAGCCTCACGGCGGCGTTCCTGCGAGCGGGCGGCGCGGGGCGGCACCGGCCCGGCGTGGTGGACATGCCCGCCCGCCGGATTCTAAGGCCCGCCCCCCGTCGCGGGCAACCGATGGCGTCAGAAGTGGTACATCCGTATCCACGCGATCTGCGCCTTGGCGGACTCGGCGAGGCGCCCGTCGGGGAACTTGTTCAGGTAGCGCTGGTAGGCGTCGAGCGCCTTGTCCCACGCCTTCGTGGCGACGTGGCAGCGGGCGATGGCGATCATCGCCGGCTCCACCTTCGCCTCCCGCGGGTAGTTGTAGATGAACTTCTGGAACGCCTCGATCGCCTTGTCGTAGGCCTTCTTCTCGAGGTGGTACTCGCCGACGGCGTAGAGGGCATCGACGGCCTCCGCGCTGCCCGGATAGTGCGCCAGCAGCTCCTGGTACGCCTCGATGCCCTTGTCCGGGTCCTTCAGGTACTGCGTGTAGATCGTGCCGATCCGCAGCAGCGCGTTGCCGGCCATGTCGCCCATCCTGAACTTGTCCACCACCACGCGATAGGCCGTGATCGCGCGGAACAGGTCCGCGTTGACGCGGTCGCGCCTGGAGCCGCTGGCCAGCACGCCCAGCGTGTCGCCGCCCCAGACGTCCTCGGGCATCTCCGGCCCGGGCTTGGCGCCCGGGAAGTAGCGCCGCCGCAGCGCCATGTCGGCCAGAAGCTTCGAACGGGCCGACAGGCTCCGCCGACGCAGCACGATCCGGGCCGCGTCCAGCCGCCCCAGCGCCCGCGCGGCGTATTCGTGGGTGTGGCCGATCCAGTACTGGGCGTCGTCGGCAAGCCGGCTGTCCGGATAGGCCTGCACGAGCTGCGCGAAGACGTTGCGGGCCGCCGGGAAGTTCTCCTCGCGCAGGTGCGCCGCGCCCGCGGTGAACAGCCCGTCCGCCGCCCGGACGTGCTTCGGGTGCTTCCCGGCCACCGCCGCGAACTCCACCGCCGCCTTCGTGTTGTTCTTCAGCTTCTCGTAGAGGATCACCGCGATCTGGTACCGGGCCTCGGGCAGCTTCGGGCTGTCGGGGTTGTCCGCGATGAAGTCCTGGTACTGCTGAATCTCCTGCATCAGCTCCAGCCGGCTGCGGCACAGCGCCACGTGCTCGTAGCGGGGGAACTTCTTGATGTAGAGCTCGTACAGCGCTTTCGCCTCGTCCCACCGGCCGAGGTTCTCCAGGCACCCCGCCGCCTCGATGTACCCCGGCGACGTCATGTCGCCCTTGGGGAAGTCCTCCATGAGCTGGCGGTAGGCGCCGATGGCCTCCTCGAACAGCAGGTTGTCGCGGAACAGGCGGGCCACGGCGATCAGGGCGTCGTCGGCGTCCTTCTTGGGGGGGAAGAGGTTGAGGAACATGCGGTAGGCGCCGATGGCGTCGTGGTGTCTTCCGGCCGCCTCGAGCCGCCGGGCGATGGCGAGGATGGCGGGGTGGACGAACCGCCCGCGGAGGACACCCGGGCCGCCCTCGCGCCAGGCGATGGCGTCGAAGCTCTCCTCAAACTCCTCGAGCTTGCGGCGGGTGCTCGGGCCGAAGATGCCGTCGGGCTTCAGGCCCGTGCGCTTCTGGAGGTCCAGCACGTTGGCGAAGCCCAGCCGCCCCAGCCGGTGCCCCACCGACAACTGCCGGTACGGCAGCTCCGCCGGATAGCGCGAGGCGTACTCCGCGTAGATCTCCAGGGCGGCCAGCGGTGCCCCGAGGCGCCGGTCGGTGAGCTGGGCGGCCTGCCAGAGCGCCTCGCGCCCGGCCGGCAGGTGCGCGAACCGCGCGGCGATCTCCCGATACAGCCAGACCGCCATCTCCCATTCGTGGATCTCATCGAGCAGCCGCGCCGTCCTGCCCAGTTCCGCCACGCCGCCGGCCGGGTCGTGCGCCATCTGGGCGAGGTAGCCGTCCTTGGCCTTCAGCAGCACGGGAAGCGCCTCGGTCCGCCGGCCGAAGGCGATCAGCTTCTGGGCCTCCACCAGAAGCGACCGGTTCCCCGCCGCACGCATCTGCTTGGGGAACAGGGCGGGGTTGCCCGGCGCCCGCAGGCGGTCGAGCGTCTGGCGGCCGAGGGCGAGGTAGCGCTTCATCTCGTCGGCATCGTCGGCGACGACGGCCCGGCTGAAGGCGGCCTCCGTCTCCACCAGCAGCGCCTTGTGCCGCAGGGAGACCTCCTCGAGGGCCTCGGGCAGCCGGGCGGCGAGCAGGGCCTCCAGCACGCGGGGGTCCTGGCTGTCGCGGGCGACGGCGAGCAGGCGGTCCATCATGCGGTTGGCCTCGTCGAAGGGCGGCCCGGTGGCGACAATTGCCGCGGCGGCCGACACGGCGTCCGGCGTCCAGACCGCTGCCGGGCGCGCCGCCAGCGCCAGGCGGAGCAGCGCCCGCAGGGCCTCCCGCCGGCCTTCCGCCGTCTTCAGCCGCCCCGACAGCTCCTTCAGTGCCGCGGTCCGCTCACCCGCCGGAAGCGACGCCGTGTTCAGAAGCAGCAGGCGGACCTGCGCCTGCTCCTGCACGCCCGCGTCGGCGAGGTTCATGTTGCCCGCGACGGCTCGCAGCAGCCGCCCGGCCTCGGCGGGCTCCTCCGCCGCCGCCAGCGCCATCGCCGAGCGAGCGCCGCCGGTGGTGTTGGGCCAGAGGCCCAAGGCCGTCATGTAACTCGTCCTCGCGGCGGCCGGCATCGGCGGGCCCGCGGGCTCTGCCGTGGCAGCCGGACGTGCCGGGCGGCTCTCCGCCTCGTCCTCCTCGCCCGCCGGGGGCGGCAGGGCGATCTCGCCCCCGCTGCGCCAGGGCCGCGCCTGCTCCTCGAGGCGCGCCCGGGCGGCCTGGGCGAGCCGGCCGCGGAGGTACAGCACCATCGCCTTCTGTTCGTCGTTGGCCGCCCGCTCGGCGGCAGCGTCGAGCATGGCGCCTAGGCCGTCGACCGCGCCGCGGTCGATGAGCGAGGCGAGGATCGCCAGGTGGCTGTCGAGGTCGAGCTTCTGGAGCGTGAGCCGCTCGACGACCTGCCGGGCGCGGCCGTGGTCCGGCGCCTGCCTCAGCACCTGCCGCCACACCGCCAGCGACTTCTCCAGTTCGCACGCGCGCAGATACGCCTCCGCCAGCGCCTCCTTCGCCTGCACCGAGGTCGGGCTCTCCGCCACCTGGCGGCGGAGGTCGTCGATCGTCTGGGCGGCGGCGGGCGCCCCGGCCAGCAGCGCCACCATCAGCGTCGTCAACATGCTCCGGGCGGCCGTCATCGCTCGCCCCCTTTCTCCTGGAGGACCTTGAGCGTGTTCCGCAGCTCGTCGATGTCGTCGGCGTCGGGGAACAGTTCGACCAGCCGGGCGTGGACCTTCCGGGCCAGCTCCCCCTCGCCCGTCGCCAGCGCCAGGCTGCCCATCGCCCGCAGCACCTTGCCGCTGGTGGGGGCGAGCTGCTCCGCCTTGCGCAGGGCCTCCAGCGCCGCCTTGGGCTCGCCGGCCCCGCGGGCCAGCAGCGCCCGACGGTACCAGTAGTCGGCGATCTCCTCCGCCTCGAAGGCCTTTCTCACCGCCGGCTGCGAAAGGAACGCTTCGAGGCCGGCGTTGCCCAGGAGCCACTCGGCCTCCAGCTCCAGCGCCCGCCGGCTGCCCGGCTCGACCTTGGCGAGCTTCGCGGCGTACTCGTGGGCGAGGCCGCCCTCGCCGGCGGCCTGCCAGCCCCGGGCCACCATGTGAAGCCCGTCCGCGTTTCCGGGCGAGGCCTTGAGGATCAGCAGCCCCTCGTAGAGGGCGCAGTAGGGGGTGGCGACGCGCCACGCGCCCGCCCGCCCGGCGACCGGGCCGAGGGCGACCTCGCCGCCGACGACCTCGCCGGGCTTCGGCTCGCCCGGCAGGCGCCG
>CAZMDT010000142.1:0-4256 GCA_964564965.1 uncultured Planctomycetaceae bacterium
GCTCGTCGGAATCCTCCACGAGCACGGCGTCGCCGGTGATCTGGAACGTGCGGCCCCCGGAGATGACCACGCTGTTGCTCTGGTCCCGCAGGTGGAAGCCGGCGCCCGCCGAGTGATAGGCCGCGCAGCCGACGATGTTCAGCACGATGGTGTTGCGGCACTCGAAGCCGACCCCGCCGCCGAAGGCGAAGCAGCCGATCACGAGGTTGGGGATGTAGTTGCCGATCCGGCCGCCGGCGAGGCCCTCGAGGAAGAAGTTCGCCTTCGCGTTGCCGCCCGCCTGGCAGCCGCGAAGCTCCGAAAGAAACGTGCTGTTCCGCACCCACACGCCGTACTCGGCGAAGCCGGCGGAGAACACGTCGCGCAGGCGGCTGTCGCCGCAGGCGTCGAGGACGAGGCCCGCGCGTCCCGCGCCGGCGCTGGGGGCCGCCACGGCGAGGTCCGAGACGACGGCGCCGTCGACGCCTTCGCCGACGATGCCCACGCCGTCAGCACTGTCGGCGGCCACGCGGAGCTTCGTGCCCCGGCCCCGCCCGTGCAGCCACACGCCGCTCGCCAGGCGCACCGCACGCGCAAGCACGTACTGCCCCGGCTCGAGCGACACGTCGCCGCCGGCGGGCGATGCGTCGATCGCCCGCTGGATCACGTCGGCGCCGTCCGGCGATGCCGCCAGTTCCCGGCCGCTGAGGCGCCCGCGCGCCTTCACCCGGTCGCCCTCGCGGTACACCACCCAACCTTCACGGATTGCCTCAGGCATGGCTCATCCTTCAGCGGGGGGTCGCTTCGCCGCGGTACTGAGCGAGGAACCGCTCGATGGGCCCGCGGCGGAACTCGCGGTCCTGGTTGTCCATCGTGCCGAGGTACGACGGGGCCATCTGCCCGATATTGTTCGCCGTGACGGTCTCGGGGCCCATCGACGTCACGAGCGCCTCGGTGGCGAAGTTCAGGTTGTTGTGGCTGATGGCGTTCCGCGTGCACGAGGTGTCCTCGTGGATGCCGCGGGTCATCGGGCCCTGCCCGCCCCAGTTGAACACCGCGTTGCCGGTGACCTGCACGCCGCGGGTGCCTTCCTCGAGCACGATGCCCATGCGGGGCTTGTCGTACTGGCAGCCGCCGGAGTCGATCACGTTGTTGCCGCTGACCGCCCCCCAGGTGACGTCCCGCAGCACGATGCCGTGCCCGCGGTGCCAGCAGAAGATGTTGCCCGTGATGTTGATTTCGTGCGAATGCTCCACGACGACCGCGTCCGTCTCGATCTGGAACGACCGGCACCCCGAGACCGCCACGCTGTTGCTGACGGAGTGGATGTGGTACGCCGGGCCGCGGGTCTGGAACGCCTGGCAGCCCGTGATGTTCACCACGATCGCCCGCTCGCACTCGATGCCGGTCTGCCCGCCGTAGACGGTGCAGTCGGAGACCATGTTGGGCACGTAGTCGCCGGCGCGGCCGTCGCGGGCGAGCTGGCGGAAGGCGAGGCCCGCCCGGGCGTTGTCGGTGAGGCTGCACCCGTGCACGTGGCAGAGGAACGAGTTGTTTCGCACCTCCAGGCCGTGCTCGGCGAAACCCACGGCGAACAGCCCGCGCAGCGTGCAGTCGCCGCAGTCGTCGAGCACCACGCCGCTTCGCGCCTCGCCGGGGCCGGCGCCGTTGAGCGCCAGGTCGGCCACCACCGCCCCGTCCACGCCCTCGCCCAGCACACAGACGCCGGCCGTGTTGCCCTTGCCGACGCGGAGGCGCGTCCCGCGCCCGCCGCCGCGGAGCGTGACGTTGCTCGCCAGGCGGAGGGGCTCATCGAGGACGAAGTCTCCGCGGCCGAGGGTCACCTCGCCGCCGCCGTCGGCCTGGGCGTCGATGGCGCGCTGGAGCGCCTCGTGGTCGCCCCTGGATTCGAACACCGCCTCGCCGGTGCCGGCGGCGGTGGCCTTCACGGCGCCGCCGTCGCGCCGGACGTAGAGGTTCTGCGTCGTCTCGTCGCCCATGGTTGCTCCATTCGTCATGGCGGGGCCCGGCAGGGCGCTTCGGCCGCCCTACGCCGGCGCGCCGCGGCCATGCTAGCAGACCGGCCCGCACCTGCCAAGCCGGCCTGCGGTTCGCGGCGTTCCGCCCGCCCGGTTGTATCGTTCGCGCGAACCGGTATTCTTGGGGCGCCGGGAGGACACCGTGCGGCAGCGGACCGAGACAATCGAGACCGACGTGCTGGTGGTGGGCGGCGGCGGCGCGGCCTCGCGTGCGGCGATCGAGGCCGCCCGGGCCGGCGCCCGCGTCGTGCTGGCCGTCAAGGGCACCTACGGGAACATCGGCGTTCGCGGCTCCGGCTCCACCGCCGGCGGCGTGTCCGACCGCGGCGGCGTCGTCTACCCCCACACGCCGAGCATCCAGGGCTTCGAGCCGGAGGGCGCTCCGCGCCTGACGCCCGAAAAGGACTACGAGAACATCCTTCAGCTCGGGCTGGGGATGGCCGACCCGCGCCTGGCGCGCGTCCAGGCCGAGGAGGCCCACGAGGCGATGCGCCCGCTCGTGGAGGATTGGGGGGCGGAGGTCTTCCCCCGGCGGTGGGGGCTCATGAGCCACGGCGTGCCGATGGCGCTGGCGCTCGCCCGGCAGGTCCGCGGGGCGGGCGTGGCGATCATGGAGCACACGATGGTCGTCGACGTGCTGCTGTCGGGCGGCCGCGCCGCCGGCGCCGTCGCCGTCGACGAGCGCACCGGCGACCTCCGCGTCATCAAGGCGGGCGCCGTGGTCCTCGGCACCGGCGGCGAGGGCGGCATGTTCCGGCACCACCTCACGTCCGCCTGCACCACCGGCGACGGCTACGCCATGGCCTGGCGCGCCGGGGCGGAGCTGATGAACCTGGAGTTCAAGCAGACGTTCCCGGGCACGGTCTGGCCGACGGTGAACCACTTCAGCGCGTGGTTCTTCGTGCCGCACGTGAGGATCGTGAACGCCGCGGGGGAGCGGTACATCGAGCGATACCTGCCGGCGGGCATCACGCTGGAGGAGGTCTACCGCCAGCGGTCCTCGCACGGGCCGTTCAGCGCTCGGGACTCCGCCTCGCGCTATTTCGACGTGGCGACGGTCATCGAGACCAAGCTCGGGCGCGCCAACGAGCACGGGGCCATGTGCGTGGACCTGACCGACCCGCGCGTGGCCGACCCGCTGGTAGCGGCCCGGCGCGAGTACTTCTACTACCGCGGCATCCGCTATCTTCACGAGCCGGTGGAGTTCAACATCTGCTTCCACTGCTCCAACGGCGGCGTGCGCATCGACGAGAACGCCGCCTCGGCGGTGCCCGGCCTGTACGCCGCGGGCGAGGCCGCCGCCGGGCCGCACGGCGCCAACCGGCTCGCCGGGCACATGCTCACCGCCAGCCAGGTCTTCGGGCGGCGGGCGGGGCGGCATGCGGCGGTCGTCGGCAGGGACAGCCCGGCCCCGGACGCGGCGTCGCTGGCAGCGGCCGTTGCCGCCGTCGAGACGCTGCGGAGCGCACGCGGCGCCGAGACGCCCGCCGCGGTGGCGGCCGACCTCAAGCGCCTCGTCTGGGAGACGATGCTCTGCCACGTCAACGCGGACACGCTCTCGCGGGCGTCGCGCGGCCTCGCGGAGATTCGCGCGGCGCGCCTGCCCCACCTGGCCGTGGGCCACGCCGGCGACCTGGTGGCGGCGCTGGAGCTTCGGAACATGGTGCTTGTCGGTGAGATGCTGGCGGCCGTCATCGACCTGCGGACCGAAAGCCGCGGCGATCAGTATCGCGAGGACTATGCCGCTCGCGACGACGCCAACTGGGCGCGGGCCATCGTGGCCCGCCAGGCGGGCGGCGAGATGCGTCTGGAGACCGAAGTGCTCGATCCGGACTGGCCGGCGAGCGAGCGTGCGGGCGACATGCTCGGCATGCGCTGGGGCTGAGCGCGCCGCCCGAAGGAGCCATGCCCGTGGCGAAGGTCGTGGTCGCGCAGCCGATTGCTGATGAGGGCGTCCGGATGCTCCGCGACGCCGGCTTCGAGGTCGAGTGCCTCCGCGCCGACCGCGCCGCCGGCGGGCCGCGCCTTGCGGAAGCCCTCGCCGATGCCGACGGGCTGCTCGTGCGCGACGCCGCCGTCCCGCGCGACCTCATCGAGCGCGCCCGGCGGCTCAGGGCCATCTCGCGGCACGGCACGGGGATGGAGCGGATCGACGTGGCCGCCGCCACCGAGCGCGGCATCCGGGTCACCAACACGCCCGTCGCCAACAGCAGCTCGGTCGCCGAGCACGTGATGGCG
>CAZMDT010000142.1:4356-7535 GCA_964564965.1 uncultured Planctomycetaceae bacterium
GCGAGGGCGACTTCGTGTCGCTCAACCTGCCATTGAACGACCAGACGCGCGGCCGGGTGGGAATGCGCGAGCTGGGCCTCATGAAGCCCACGGCGTGCCTCATCAACTGCGCCCGCGGGGAGATCGTCAACGAGGCCGACCTCGTGCGGGCGCTGCGGGAGGGCGTCATCGCGGGCGCCGGCATCGACGTCTACGCCGAAGACCCCCCGCCGCCCGATCACCCGCTGTTCGCGCTCGACAACGTGATCGTCACGCCGCACACCGCCGCCCACACGCACGAGGCGATGGTCAACATGGCCGTCCACGCCGCCCGGGGCATCATCGAGGTGCTCACCGGCAAGCCGCCGACGTGGCCGGTGAACGAGCCCACGCGATGAGTGCCCCCGAGGACACGCCGATTGTGGTGAACCGCGAGGAGCTTGTCTCTCACGGCCGGCGGCAGGTGCGCGCCGACGCGCTGGCGATCATCGAGGCGGGCATCCGCGGGGCGCATCCTGCGCGGGGCGTGCGGCGGCTGGTGTCGCTGGCGGGCGACGTGCTCCGCATCGGCGACCGACGGATCGACCTGTCGGGCGTCGAGCACGTGTGGGTCGTCGGCGCGGGCAAGGCGTCGCTCGCCATCGCGCGGGCGCTCGAGGGCCTCCTCGGGGAGCGCATCAGCGGCGGCATCGTCGCGGTGAAGCGCGGCCAGCCCGGCCGCCTCGAACGCATCGAGGTCCGGCAGGCCGGGCACCCCGTGCCCGACGACGACAGCGTCGCCGCGGCGCGGCGCCTCATCGAGGTGCTGGACGGCGCCGGCGAGCGCGACCTGGTTCTGGCGGCCGTCACGGGCGGGGCGTCGGCGCTGGCCACGCTGCCCCCGGACGGCGTCGAGCTGGCCGACGTGCAGGCCGTCACCGGGCGGCTGCTGAACTGCGGCGCGGTGATCCAGCAGATCAACACGGTTCGCCGGCACCTGTGCCGGCTGAAGGGCGGGCGGCTCGTGGCGCATGCCCGCCCGGCGGAGGTCGTCACCTTCACGCTCGACACGGTCCACGCCGGCATGCCCTGGCCCGACATGTGCCTGCCGGACCCCACGACCTTCCAGGACGCCATCGACGTGCTGGAGGGCCTGGGGCTTTGGCAGGCCGCCCCGCGGCGCGTGCGGGAGTTCCTCGCCGCCGCCCGCGGCCGCGAGGACCTCGAGACGCTCAAGAGCCTCGAAGGCGCCCGCTCGTCGATCGTCAGCGTGGGCGACCCGGTCGCCGCGTGCGAGGCGGCCGCCGCCTGTGCCCGGCGCCTCGGCTACGCCCCCGCCATTCTCGCCACCGGCATCGAGGGCGAGGCGAGGCACGTCGGCACGGTGCTCGCCGCGATCGCCTCGGAGATCGCCGCCCGCCGTCGGCCGTTCGCGCCGCCCTGCGCCGTCATCTCCGGCGGCGAGACGACCGTGACGGTCCGGCCCGCCGGCGGGCGCGGCGGGCCGAACCAGGAGACTGTCCTGGCCTTCGCGCTGGGCTTCGCCGCCGAGGCGGACCTCGCCTTCGTGTCCGTTGACACCGACGGCACCGACGGGCCGACGGACATCGCCGGCGGCATCGCCGACGGCCTGACGCGCGCCCGGGCCGAGGACGCCGGCATCGACCTCGCCGGCGCCCTCAGGCGCCACGACAGCACCGCCGCCCTGACCGCGCTCGGCGACGCCGTCGTCACCGGGCACACCGGCACGAACGTCATGAACCTGCGGGCAATCGTCGCGCGCTAGCGGCGCGACGGCCGAAGGAGCGACTTGTGAGCGACCGCATCAGCCGGGTGCACGCCCGGGAGATCCTCAGCGGGATCGGCCGCCCGACGGTGGAAGTGACGCTGGCGACCGAAGGGGGCGTGCGCGCCACGGCGTCGGCGCCGAGCGGCACGTCCCGCGGGCGGCACGAGGCGCGCGAGGTGCACGACGGCGGCGAGCGGTACGGCGGCCTCGGCTGCCGGCGCGCCGTGGCGAACGTCAACGAGCTGATCGCCCCCGCGCTGCTCGGACATGACCCCGGCGACCAGGAGGGCATCGACCGCCTGCTGATCGACCTGGACGGCACGGCGGACAAGAGCCGGCTGGGGGCGAACGCGATCCTGCCGGTGTCGATGGCGGCGGCGCGGGCGGCGGCCGCAACGGCCGGCGTGCCGCTGCACGAACGCCTCGGCGGCCCGGACGCCTGCCGCCTTCCGGCGCCGCTGGCGACCGTGATCGCCGGCGGGCCGCACTCGCCCTCCCCGCTGACGTTCGAGGACTACGTGCTGGTGCTGGCCGGCTTCAGCAGCTTCGCGGAGGCGCTGGCGGCGCTGGCGGCTGCCCGCGCGGCGCTCGGGGAACTCCTCGTCGAGCGCTTCGGCCCGGTGCCGGACGTCGGGGGGGCGCTTGCGCCGCCCATTGCCGACACGCGCCAGGCGTTCGACCTGATGCTCGCCGCGGTCGACAGGGCCGGGGCCGCCGGCCGGGTATCGCTCGGCATCGACGCCGCCGGCAGCGGCCTGTTCGATGAACGGGCGGGCACGTATGCCGTCGAAGGGCGGCGGATGTCCGTCGACGAGCTGGCGGGGCACTTCAGGGAGCTCGCGGGCGAGTACCCGCTGACGGTCATCGAGGACCCGTTCGGGGAGGATGATTTCGAGGCGTTCGCCCGCCTGACGGCGGCGCTGCCCGGGCGCCTCATCGTCGGCGACGACCTGTTCGCCAGCAACGCCGAGCGGATCGCCGAAGGCGCGGCCCGGGCGGCAGGCAACACGCTGCTGCTGAAGGTGAACCAGGCGGGCACGGTGAGCGAGGCGTGCCGCGCCGGCCGGCTCGCGCTGGATGCCGGGCTGGCGCTGGCGGTGTCCATCCGCTCCAGCGACACGAACGACAGCTTCATCGCGGACCTGGCCGTGGCGCTCGGGGCCGCCTTCATCAAGCTGGGCTCGCCGGTGCGCGGGGAGCGAAACGCCAAGTACAACCGGCTGCTGGCGATCGAGGAGGCCCTGGGCCCTCGCGCCCGCTTCGCCGGTGGGGGGCCCGGCGCATAGGGTGAACACCTGAACGGCCTTCGGGGCACAGCCTCCACAGGATCAGCCCGTTCGGAGCCCGGGCCTGCGGCAGGCTGCGGTGCAGGCGAGTACCTATCTTTCCTCTTGGAAAGCAGTTCTGCCGACTATCGGGTTGACCTCCCGGC
>CAZMDT010000143.1:0-7535 GCA_964564965.1 uncultured Planctomycetaceae bacterium
GTGTTCTGACCGATGGCCAGTCGCCGGGCGATGTCCATCTGCGTAACGCGTTTGCTGTGCGAGGCCATACGTCGGTTGTCGCTACGTAACCACGGGCTTCCCCTCTAGTCAACACCGAACCGGCGTCGGGGTTTCGCCGCGGCCCTCCTCGGGCGCCCGGGTGTCGACGCTGTGGGGGCGCCGTCGCATCTCCGCGAGGCACCGGCCACCGCGGGGTGAGGGCCCGCCAGATATATGCCGTAGGTCTGTTGACCCCACTTGGCCCCGTCCCTATAATCCCCCGGTTGGCATCGTGCCCCGGCCCGGGGCCCCCAAACGCGATATGGTGCGTTCGGGGCTCCCAGCGGGGTGAACCCTTATCACAGGAGCCTGCTGTGCCAAAACGTACCCGAACCATCCAGGAAGTGGAGAAGGAACTCCGTGCCAAACAAACGGAGCTGGCAACCCTGAAGGCGAAGCGCGACAAGCTGGCAAGGCGACTCGCGGCGGTTGATCAGCAGATCGGCCGGTTGAGCGGCGGCGCGGCCCCGGCGCGCCGGAAGAAGGCCCAGCGCAAGGTGACGCGGCGCCGGCGGCGCGGCGGCACGTCGCTGGTGAGCTGCATCGAGCAGGTGCTCGCCGGCGCCAAGGGCGGCATGCGGACAAAGGACGTGGCGGAGGCCGTCACGAAGGCCGGGTACAAGACCCGCGCCAAGGACTTCTACAACATCGTCGCCAAGACACTCCGTGACGACCGCTTCAAGCGCGTGAAACGGGGCGTGTACACGCTGGCGAAGTAGCGCCGGCTCACTACCGCTCGAGATCGTAGTAGACCGGCAGGTCGATTCGCCCCGTTTCGTTGTTGCGCTCTTCGCTCTCCAGTTCCGGGTGCGCCTCGAACGGCTCGAGCAGAAGCGGGTAGTCCCGCCCGGCGGTTCGTCCGCGGACGCGCGGTTGGGGCTTGCCGTCCAGCGTGGCCCACTGCGCCACGAGAATGTCCGGTTGCGCGCACGTGCCCTCGACGACCTTCTTCACCCGGTACAGGTTCATCACCAGCGACCGGGGGTAGGCGTCGGGAGGATCGGGCGGCCGGCTGGTTTTCTTCAGCGTCGCCAGCACCGCCACGCGCGGCGCAGGCTTGCGGTCCGCCAGGCGCCGGGTGTACAGCTCGTACCGCTCGCGCGCTTCGTCCACGCTCATCCCGCGGCCGTAGATGGCGATGCCTTCGATCCGGCCGCGCCAGTCGGCGCCGCCCGTCCAGTCGTCGCCGAAGATCAGGTGCTGTTTTTCCCACGTGCTCAGGTCGCCCGTGAAGTTGAAGATCGTGCCGACGCTCTGGCCGTTGACGTAGACGCGGATGGAGCCCGGGAAGCAGGCCATCACCACGTGGCTGGGCTTGCCGGCGGAAATCTCCGTGAACTGCCCGCCCGCTCCGGCGGGGCCGGTCCGGCTGGTGCGCAGGCGGAACGTCAGCGACGAGCCGTCGTACCCGAGCGCGAAGTTGCACGAGTCCTTCCCTGACGAGAAGCTCACGATGCGCGTCTCTTCTGCCTGCTTCCCGACGGCCGGTGTGATCGTGGCCTCCACGCTGAACTGGTTACCCCGCTTGCACGCCTCCAGCAGCGCCGCCGCCGCGCCGTCGGCGACGAACGACCCGCCCGAAACGTCCATTTGCCAGAACCGCCCGTAGGCGGCTCTGCCGCGCGGGGTCGCCTCGCAGAGGCGCGTGCCGCCCTCGGGCTTGGCCACGCGGTTCGGCTCGGCGCCGTTTTCCCACAGGAACACCAGCCCCGTGCGGTTCGCCGGCCAGGTGTCGTAGCGATGCGCCACCTTGGCCAACTCCTCGCGGGTCATCTTGTCGAGCGGCTTTCCGGCGGCGGCCCACCGGACGGCCGCGTCGAACAGCTTCCACCCGGCCTCGGTCAGTTGGCTGCCGGCCGCCTGGCACATGAACAGGGCGACGCGCCGGTTGACGGCTCTGCCCTCCAGGCGGGGCAGGGGGGCGCCGGTCTCGTAGGCATAGATGGCGCCCTTGTGCGGCTCGCCGACCAGCGTCGCGGGGATCTGGGTGTAGGCGTTCGGGTTGTTCCATCGCATCTGGAGCGGGCGCCGGTAGACTTTCACCGTGCCGGTGAGCCCGCCGGCCAGCGGGTGCTTCGGGTCGGCGATCCGGACGGAGTCCATCTCCGGTGCGATCGCCCCGCTGGTGGGCGTGGCGATCCGCAGCTCGGGACAGAAGTTGTTCCAGATGACCACCGGGGCGGGGCTGGCGTGGAACTTCCGCACCGCCAGGCCGTGGCAGCTCGCTGGAATCAGTACGACCGCCGTGCCCTCGGCGTGCTTCGCCGTGGCTTCGTCGTCGTCCACGACCCGCACGAGGTATCCCAGGGCCTCCATCCGGCGCCTGACGGCCTCCTCGGCGGCGCTCAGCGCCGTCGAGCCCGGCACCATCAACGCGAGCGGCACGTCGCCGACGGCGACTGTGACGGCCGTGGACCTGGCGGCGTTGCTCTTGTCGTCACTGGCCGTCGCCCGCAGGTGATGGATGCCCTCCGGCGCGTCCTTCCAGACGAATTCGAACGGCGGCCTGTTGACGGCGCCCAGTCGCTGGTCTTCATTAAGGAACGCCACCTCGGCGATCTTGCCTTCCTCGCTGTCGGCCTGGGCGGTGAGCGTCACGGGTGCGCCGCGCTGGAAGGACTGGTTGTCCCGCGGGCCCGTGAGCGCGACCCGCACGGGCGGGGCGAACGGAAACAGCCGCCGCTCCACGATCAGCCGGGCTGCCTCGTGGGCCCAGATCCGCTGCCCCTCCACGTTGTAATGGTGCCCGTCGCAATAGGGGCCGTCCTTGTCGATCACCGCCGACCGCGGGATCGACTTCGGCACCTGGTAGATCGCCTCGCGGACGATCTGCTTGAACCCGCGGTTGTCGCGGGCGCCGTCCTCGTATTTGCCGATCAGGAACGGCAGGTCCGGCTCGCGGAGGTCCTCGCGGAACTCGGCGACCATGCCCTTGACCTGGCCGAGGAAATCGCTGGCGCGTTGCTCGTCGCCGGCCTCGACGAACCCGATCATTGCGATGACGCCCCCGAGCGTGCAGCGCTGCTTCTCCTGGTTGGCCGCCGCGATCAGCGGGCCGTGGAGGTCGCCCGTCGCCCGGCGGTAGCGCCGCGCGATGGTGGCGGCGCTGATGGACCACTTGATCGCGCCGATATGGTAATCGGGGAACGCCTCACACATGCGGTTGAGGAACGGCATGATCGGGCTGCCGTCGTCGGTGGCCGGCACCCAGGACTGGGTCGCGCGGTCGTAACGCCACGCCCGGGCGTTCGGCGGGTTGTCGCGCACCCGGGCGTGTCCGTCCATGTTCGAGTGCCCGATGAAGATATAGGCGACAAACCGCTCCCGGGGTACCTTCTGGTCGCCGAGCTGCACGTCCGCGCAAGCGGGCGCGAGCGCCCCCAGTAGCAGCGCCGCGAAAGCGGCGGCCGGCAGCCGAGAGCCGGCTGTGGGGCCTCCCGATCGCACAGTCAGACTATGCATCACGTCCTCACTGAAGCCGAATAGACGCCGCGAGCCCGTGCGGCTTTCCGGCGCCGGCGGGCCTCACGCAACGCAGTCTCTCCGACACCATGCCACCCCAGGCCGTTTCGTTCAAGACTTCTTCGTATTCAACGCATGAGGCGCTCTCGCCGGCCGGTGCATCTCGGCCGCCCGCCCGCGATGGCGCCGCGCGGGACACGGCACGGCCCCGGCGGACTGGTGCCCGGCGCCCCCGCGACACTACAATGACCCGCGGCCCGGCAGGTGCATGCCGAGGCCGGACCTCCAAGCCATGCGATACGCGTTCCCATACGACGACTTCGGGCCGGTGGAGATTCCCGAGGGTAACCCGGTGAGCCTCTACCCCGTTCCGAGCGTATCGCCGGCGGCGGGCGAGGCCGAGCTCATCCGCCGGGCCGTCGCTGAACCGATCGGCATGGCGCGTTTCTCGCGCCGTGTGGGGGCGGGCAAGCGGGTGCTGATCCTCGTCGACGACGTGTCTCGCCCGACGCCGGTCGACAAGATCGTGCCGGAGGTTCTGCGGGAGCTGGAGCGAGGTGGGGTGGCGCCGGAGGACGTTCGTTTCCTGATCGCTCTGGGCACGCATCGGCCGATGACGCCGGCGGAGGTGGAGCGAAAGGTCGGGCGGGAGGTGGCGGCCCGCTACGAGGTGGTCAATCACGCGTGGGACGACCCCGCCGAGCTGCACGACTACGGTGCGCTGCCGGACGGGACCCGGGCGGTGCTGAACCGGCGCCTGCGGGAGGCGGACTTCGTCATCGGCGTCGGCGGCATCGCGCCCCACCCGGTGGCGGGCTTCTCCGGCGGGGGCAAGATCGTCGCGCCGGGCGTGGCGGCTGAGGAGGCCGTTGGCGAGTTTCACTGGCAGGGCGTCCAGAGGCCCCAGCGGGAGCTGCTGGGCGTCCGCGATAACCCGATGCGCGAGCAGATCGACCGCATCGCGGCACTCGCCGGGCTTTCCGCCATCGTCAACGTCGTTCAGGACGGCGAGGGCCGGATCGTGCACGTCGTCGCCGGCGACCCCGTCGAGGCGCACCGGCGCGGCGCGGCGTTCGCCCTCGATGTCCATGGCGTCCACGTGCCGGACGCCGGCGGAGCTGACATTCTCATCGCGGACACCCACCCGCTGGACCAGGACCTATGGCAAGGGGTGAAGGCGATGTGCGCGTTGGACTGCATCGCCCCCGACGGCTCGGCCGTCGTGGTGGTCAGCCCGTCGCCGGAGGGCGTGGCGCGGCAGCACCCGGGGGTTCTGCGGCACGGCTATGTGCCGCTGAGCCGTGCGGCGGCGCTGCTGCGGGAAGGCAAGGTGGACAAGGTGACCGCCCACAATATGGTCCAGGGCGGGCGGCTGGTCAGCCGGACGACGGCGTTCCTCGTCTCCCCCGGCGTGACGCCGGCGGAGGCGGGTCGCCTGGGTTTCCGGCACTGCGCGACGGCCCAAGAGGCGCTCGACGCGGCGATCGCGCTGAAGGGCCCGGCATCGCGCATCGTGATCCTGCGGATGGGCGGGGAGATCTGCCCGATCGTGCCGTAGCGCCGTTCGGCCGGCGCCCCAGACAGCGGAGGCGACTGTGGAACCATTCGACCTGACAGGCAAGACAGCGCTGGTCACTGGAGGCAACGGCGGCATCGGGCTCGGCATCGCCAAGGGCCTCGCCTGCGCCGGCGCGACGGTGGCGATCACCGGGCGCGACGAGCAGAAGAGCGCCGACGCCCTTGCCGAGCTCAACACCATCCGCGAAGGCTGCCGGGCGTTCACCTTCGACTTCGACGACACGGCCGGCATCGCCGGCTTCTACGCCGAAGTCCGTGAGGCGACCGGCGGCATCGACGTGCTGGTCAACAACGCGGGCACGACGTGCCGCGGCCGGGCCGACGAGATTGCCCTCGACGACTTCAACCGGGTGCTCCGGGTGAACCTGACGGCCCCCTACGTGCTGAGCGGGTGCTTCGCGCGGGAGCGGATGGCCTCGGGCGGGGACCCCAAACGCGATGGAAGGCGTTTGGGGACCGCCGGGGGCGGCAGCGTGATCATGATCGCGTCGCTGATGAGCGAGGCATCCCGGCCGACGACATCGGCCTACACCGCGTCGAAGGGCGGCATCCGGCAGTTGGTGCGGGCGCTGGCCGTGGACTGGGCGCCGTTCGGCATCCGGGTGAATGGAGTGGGCCCGGGCTACATCCGGACGGGTCTGACGCGGCCGCTCTGGGAGGACGAGCGCCTCAGCGCGTGGGTCGTGGGGCGGACGCCGCTGGGGCGGTGGGGCCGGCCGGAGGACCTCGCCGGGGCGGCGGTGTTCCTCGCCTCGGATGCGGCAGCCTTCGTGACCGGGCAGATCCTGTATGTCGACGGCGGCTGGCTCGCCACGTTCTGAGCATCCGCCGTCGAGGTCGTCCGCCCGCCGCGGAGCTGCCCCGCCGCGTCCGCCATTGAGGGGGAGTCCACTTTTTGCCACGTCGTCCGGAACCCTCCCCACAACGGCGGGTTAATCCTGGGATGCACCAGCGCACCCAACGGCGGCCGGAACGGGCCGGCGGAAAGGCCGTCCCTGATGTCTTCCGGGGACCGTTCGTGGTATGGTAACGGTTTCAGGACGTCGCCGGCGGCGCCCCGCTTCGGCGGGCCGCGCGGGCCACGTTGAGGAGAACCTACAGCAATGACGGACACGCCACAGGGCGAACCGGCGGGGTCGGCTGAGGACTATCAGGCCGTGCTCGACCGCATCAGGGACGCGCGGACCGGCGTCATCAAGGAACTGCGGAAGATCATCGTCGGGGAGGACGAGCCGATCGACCAGGTGTTGGCGGCGATGTTCGCCGGCGGGCACTGCATGATCCAGGGCCCGCCCGGCACGGCCAAGACCATCCTCATCGCCTGCCTCGCGAAGGTGATGAGCCTCGAGTTCAAGCGGATCCAGTTCACGCCCGACCTGATGCCCTCGGACATCAGCGGCACGGAGATCCTCGAGGAAGACCGGACGACGGGGCACCGGTTCATCAAGTTCGTGAAGGGCCCGGTGTTCTGCAACATTCTGATGGCCGACGAGATCAACCGGACGCCGCCGAAGACGCAGGCAGCGCTGCTGGAGGTCATGCAGGAAAAGCAGGTGACGATGGGCGGCAAGACGTACCCGCTGCCGAAGCCGCACTACGTGCTGGCCACGCAGATTTCGATGGAACAGGAAGGCACCTATCCGCTGCCGGAGGCGCAGCAGGACCGCTTCATGGTCTCCATCGCGATGGAGTACCTCAGCGAGGACGAGGAGGTGACCGTGGTCCGCCGGTCCACGGGCATCGAGCAGGTCGAGCTGGGGCAGGCCATCAGCGGGGAGGACCTGCTGGCGTTCCAGGTCGCCGTTCGCGACGTGACGGTGCCGGAGGAGCTGGGGCGTTACACCGTGGACCTGGTGGCGGCCAGCCGGCCGACCGTGGCGGGCTGCCCCGACTTCGTCACCGAGTACATTACCTGGGGCGCCGGCCTGCGGGCGAGCCAGAACATCGTCTTCATCGCGAAGGCGTTCGCCGCCATGGATGGCCGCGACACCGTCGTGCCCGAGGACATCCGAAAGGCTATCGTCCCGGTGCTGCGCCACCGCATCGGCCTGTCATTCCGAGCCGAGGTCGATCGCGTGACCGTCGAGGACATCATCCAGCGGCTCGTCGCCGCCGTGCCGGAACCGGCGGCGGCGGCGTAGGCGGGCAGGCGCATCGTTTGTCGGCCGGGCCGACCGCCGGCCGTGAACGCACGCCCCCACGCAAGGAAAGGGCATCCATGAGCGCCGACAAGGACATCAGCGGTGCGGGCGTTGAAGCGATCGAGAAGATCAACGCCGGCAAGACGAAGATCCTCAGGGAAATCCGGAAGGTCATCATCGGGCAGAACGAGATCGTCAGTGACGTGGTCACCTCGTTCTTCTCCGGCGGGCACTGCCTGATCACCGGCGTGCCGGGGCTGGCCAAGACGCTGCTGATCTCCAGCCTCGGCCGCG
>CAZMDT010000144.1:0-2930 GCA_964564965.1 uncultured Planctomycetaceae bacterium
GCGGCGGTGTTCGCCGCCAGATGCGCCGTGCCGAACATCCCCACCAGCACCGATGTGAACACGCCCCAGCTCATCACGTCGTTGCTGAACTGGATGCCGGCGGGCCAGCCGATGCGGGCGATGTCGCGGCACTGCCCTCGCGTGGCCTCGCCGGGGCGGCGGGTGGCGAACCGCTCGTGCATCCGCCGCCGCAGGAACGCCGCCAGCAGAAGGACCAGCAGCAGGCCCGCGCTGATCACCGTGCCGATCGCCGCGCCTTCCAGCCCCAGCGCCGGCAGATGCAGCTTCCCGAAGATGAGCACGTAGTTCAGCCCGGCGTTGGCGAGGTTCGCCACGAGCGTCGCCGCCAGCACGATGCCCGGGCGGTGAATGCCGAAGAAGAACTGCTCCAGCACGCGCCCGGCGAGGAACAGCGGCATGCCGAGCATCATGTAGCGAAAGTAGGTGGTCTGGAGGGCAACGACGCGAGCGGCCGTGGCGGCGGAATCGCCCGTCACGCCGGTGACCTCGCGGGCGGCGCCGACCGCCCGCCCGACCAGCCCCATCAGCGGGCCCGCCAGCAGAGCCAGCACCGGCGCCAGCACCAGGGCGTACACCCCCGCCACGGCCATCCCCGCCCAGGCGTATTGCCCGCACCGCCGCGGCCGGCCGGCGCCGAGGTTCTGGCTGACGTAAGTGTTTACCACCGTCAGCATGCCGAGGGCGAAGCTCGTCGGCACGAACGCCAGGATGCCGCCGACGAACTGGGCCGCCAGCGACGGCGCCCCGACGCGTGAGACCATCAGCCCGTCGACGAACTGCATGGCCGTGCTGTTGAGCATGCTGACGCTGGCCGGCCAGGCGAGCTTCAGCACCTCGCCGAGGCCCCACAGCGGCTTGTCATCGCGAAGGTCCGTCATGGGTCGAGACATCCTACGCACGCGGGCCCCGCGCCGAAAGCGCAGAGCCCCGGAAGGGAGCAGACTGGAATAATGGAATGCCGGCAGAATGGGTGACTGGAAGAATGGAAGACTGCGGGATCGCGGAACCGGGAAGGCCCACGGCCGTGCCACCTTGACGCCACCCGAGCAGCAGATTAGCGTCCGACCCCGAAAGGAAGTGACATGGCACGGCAGACGACGGTATCAATCGAGGGCGAGGCGTTTTGCGTCAACGGACGCCCGACGTATGCGGGGCGGCGATGGCGCGGGATGAAGATCGAGGGGCTGCTGCTGAACGCCCGGCTGGTGCAGGGCGTGTTCGACGACCGCAACGCCGAGACGCGCGGCCTGTGGGCTTACCCGGACGGCGCGTGGGACCCGCAGCGCAACACCGAGGAGTTCCTGGCGGCGATGCCGGCGTGGCGGGCGCACGGGCTGGTGAGCTTCACGATCAACATGCAGGGCGGCAGCCCGCAGGGGTACTCCAAGGACCAGCTGTGGCACAACTCCACGTTCGAGCGCGACGGCAGCCTGCGCGGCGACTACCTCGCCCGCCTGGCGAGAATCCTCGACCGGGCCGACGAGCTGGGCATGGCGCCCATCGTGGGCTACTTCTACTTCGGGCAGGACCAGCACCACCCGCTGGACGGCGAGCAGGCCGTCGTGCGGGCCGCCGAAAACGCCACCGACTGGCTCCTCGAGCAGGGCTACACCAACGTCCTCGTCGAGATCGCCAACGAGACCGGCGGCGGCTATCGCCACGCGCTGACGCGCCCCGAGCGCTGCCACGAACTGGTCACGCTCGTCCAGCGGCGGTCGGAGGGCAAGGTCCGCTCGCCCGCGGGCCGGCTGCTGGTGAGCATCAGCCTGCCCGGGAACCGCGTGCCGGGCTAGAACATCGTTGAAGCGGCCGACTTCCTGCTGCCGCACGGCAACGGGCTCGGGGATCGGCGCGGCGGCTCGGGCAATCCCGAGGGCATGCGGCGGCTCATCGACGCCTGCCGCGCCGTCGCCACCTACCGCGGCCAGCCGATCGTGATCAACGAAGACGACCACTATGACTTCGAGGAGCCGGACAGCAACTTCATCGCGGCCGTCAGCCGGTACGCCGGGTGGGGCTACTTCGACTTCCGCCAGGAGGGCGAAGGCTACGAGGAGGGCTACCAGTCGGTGCCGGTGAACTGGCAGATCAGCTCGCAGCGGAAGCGGGGCTTCTTCGGGCTGCTGAAGGAGATGACCGGCGGGGCGTGAGGGCGGCGGGGGACCCCGAGATGGTGGAATGTCAGGCTTCGCGCGGAGGGCGCCGGCTTGACCCCCGCCGCGGGGGCTTCTACGATGCGTCGCCGGTGAAGCTCCATCGCTACAAGCTGTCGCAGGTGAAGGTGGGCGAGATCACGCTGGCGGGCTACAGCGTGGCGGGCGAGGAGGCCGTCATCGTCGCGCCCGAGCTTGACTGCGTGTTCGACATCGGCCGATGCCCGCGAGAGGCCCTCACCGTCAACCACGTGCTCCTGAGCCACGGCCACGCCGACCACGTCGCCGGGCTGCCGTACTACTTCGCCCAGCGCGACTTCCAGGGCATCGCCGGCGGTACGGCGCTGGTGCCGGCGGGGATGGTGGAGCCGCTGGAGCAGCTCATGGCGGCCTGGGGGCGCGTGGAGGGGCACGTGCCGCCGCACCGCTTCGTCGGCATGCGGGCGGGCGAGGACTTCGAGATCCGCCGCGGGCTCATCGCACGGGCGTTCAGCACGCGGCACGTCAGCGGCTCGCTGGGCTTCTCCGTCATCGACGTCCGCCACAAGCTCAAGAGCGACTACCTCGGCCTGACCGGGCCGGAGATCGTCGAGCTCAAGAACCAGGGCGTCGAGATCACCCGCCGCACCGAGGTGCCCCTGGTGGCGTACCTCGGCGATACGGCGAAGGCGAGCTACGCCGACCTGCCCCACGTGGCCAACGCCAGGGCGCTGCTGCTGGAATGCACGTTCTTCGACGAGGAGCACCTCAAGCGGG
>CAZMDT010000144.1:2940-7526 GCA_964564965.1 uncultured Planctomycetaceae bacterium
ATGCTGCTGCGGCAGTTCCTATCGGCGTGGCGCAGCGGGCCCGGGCCGGGCGGCACCTGCACGTGGCCGACCTGCCCGCCGTCCTCGAGGGGATGAACAACGAGAAGATTATCGTGGTGCACGTGACCCGGCGGACGAACATGGCCGCGGCGAAGCGGATACTCCGGAAGGCCCTGCGCCAGGACGTGCTGGAGCGGGTGGTGTTCCTGATGGGCGCGAAGGTGATCGAGGAAGACTGACGGCCGGGCGGGCGCCGCTGCTGAAGCTTCCTGTACAGGGGGCCGCGGACCGGTAAGATACGCAATTCCGGCCCCCCGCCGGCGTTAAGGAACGAGGTACCAATGTATCGTCTGGCGACAGGGCTCATCGCGGCGTTTCTGGCGGCTGCGGCAGGCTGCACACCTGCCCAGTACGCCCAGCAGGCCGACCGCGCCGCCTACGGCATGCTGACGGCGGGGCAGCGCGTCTCGCTGGGGGCCGAGAGGCCCTTCGACGTCAGCTACAACCCATTCCCGGCCGACAACAGCGCCATCCGCGTGGGCGAGAAGGTCATCCACGTGGGCGCGGGCGAGGCCGCGGCGATCAGTCTCGACGACTGCCTGGGGATCGCCTTCCGCAACAGCCGGGAGCTCCAGACGCGAAGGGAGGCGCTGTACAGCGCCGCCCTGGCGCTGGCGAACGCCCGCCGCACGTGGGACTGGTCGCTGGTGGGGGGCGAGGCGGCCGCCGCGGCCTCGCACGAGCGCGTCGCCCACACCAGCGAGACCAACGCGGCCACCGGCGAGGTCGGGCCGACGCTCACCCAGCGCTTCGTCGACGGCGGCATCCTCGCCCTCGGCCTGACGCTCGACTTCGCCACCGACTTCTTCGGCGGCGCCGGCACGACGGCCGGGTCGCTCATCGAGGCCAATTTCACCCAGCCGCTCTTGCGCGGCGCGTGCCGCGGGCTCGCCTACGAGGATCAGTACCGCCTGGAACGCGACTTCTACATCGCGGTGTTCACCTATGAACGGTTTACGCAGACGTTTGCCGCGGACATCATCAGGCGCTATTACGACGTGCTCGAGCAGCGCGACCAGTTGGAGAACGAGGCCGCCAACATCGCGCGATTGAAGGAGACACTCGAGCTGACGCAGACGCTTGTGGCGGGGGGGCAGGTGTCGCGGATCCAGCAGGACCAGGCCGAGCAGGACCTGCTCAACGCCCAGGTGCGCTACGAGCGCAGCCGCCAGAGCTACCAGGACGCGCTCGACGCGTTCAAGATCACGCTGGGCCTGCCGGTGGAGGCGATGGTCGAGGCGGCGTACCAGGCGGACCTGGAGGCCCTGAGGCGGGCGGGGCCCAGGCCCATCCCCTTCGACGAGGCGCAGGCGGTGGAGGTCGCCCTGGCGGTGCGACCGGACGTTCTGACGGCCCGGGCGGCCGTCCGCGACGCCCGGCGCGACGTACTGATCGCCGCGGACCAATTCAACCCGCGGCTCGACCTCGCACTCGATCTGAGCATACCAAGTAAGGAATCGCGGAACTTCTGGCAGCCCCGGCTGAACCGGCACACGCGCGGGGCCGGGGTGGAGTTTCAGTACGACCTCGACCAGACCGACAACCGCGACGCCTACCGCAACGCGCTCATCGCCCAGGCGAGAAGCGAGCGCGACTACGACGCCTTTGTGGACGGCGTGCGGCTGGACGTGCGGAGGGCCTACCGCGCCCTCATGCAGTCGCGCCGCAGCCACGAACTCCAGAAGCGCAACGTCGAGATTGCCCTCCGGCGGCGGACCCTGGCGGTCCTCCAGCAGCGGGAGGGCCTGGCGTCTGCCCGCGACGTGCTCGAGGCCGAGGAGGCGCTGCGGTCGGCGCAGAACGGGCTGACCAGCGCGCTGTTAGGCTACACGACGACGCGGCTGACGTTCCTGGCGCAACTGGGGATGATCTCCGTGGACGAGGAAGGCAAGATTCATGAGCGCGACAAGCCGTTACGAGCCGACCGGCTCAACGCCCGGTACAAATGACGCGTCCCCCTCGGCGGCGCCGATGGCGACGGCAGAGCAGAAGCGCGTCGGCGGGCGGCGCCCGCGGCGTTTCATCGCCGTGGCCGTCGTCGTCCTGGTGGTCGCCGGCGGCGTCCTGGGGGGGGTGTGGATGGCCTGGCCGGAGGCGCTCGGCGGCGCCGGCGCGGACCTGGGCGCCACCTCCCGCGTCACGCGGGGGGCGCTGATCATCAGCGTCACCGAGGACGGCGTGGTGAAGGCGGCCCGGCAGAAGGTCATCCGCAACGAGCTGCGATGGGCCGCCTACATCGAGGAGGTCGCCCCCCAGGGCGTCATCGTCCCCAAGGGCGGAACGATCATCAAGTTCCGCTGCGACGAGCTGGACGAGGCCATCGAGAGCCAGCAGCAACGGGTGACGGAGTCGCTGAACTCGCTGGAGCGGGCGAAGGCGAGCCTGGCCGTCACGCGGAAGGAGATGGAGTACCGCCGTCGGACGGCCCAGCGAGGCATCCAGGACGCCCGGGAGGACTTCGCGCGGTACATGGGCGAGGGCGCCGAGGATCTGCTGGACAAGCTGGAGCACAACGATCTGGCCGAGGACGAGCTCGGCAAGCACATCGGCGCCGGCGGCGAGGCCGTCCGACAGCTCACGGAGGCCGAGGGCGACATCCAGATCGCCGAACGCGACCTCGCCCTCGCCCAGGCCAAGCTCGACTTCAAGCTCAAGGCCAACAAGGAGCTGGCGCCCAGCAGCCCCTACAGCGAGAACGAGATCAAGGCCGACCGGCTCAGCGTCGACCGCCTCGAACTCGCCGTCCAGCGGGCCCAGACGAGCAAGAACATGCTGCTGCAGTACGACATTCCGCGCGAGGGCCGGCGGCTGTGGGCATTCGTCGAGTCGGCCAAGCTCTCCTCTGAGCGGGCGGACGTGGAGTTCAAGCAGAACATCACCCAGGCCGAGCAGGAGCGGGACGCGAAAGAGTTCATCTACAAGTCCGACGAGAAGAAGTACAAGGAGCTTCAGGAGGACCGCGACCAGCGGGTGGAGATCAAGGCCGAGGAGAACGGGCTGGTGGTGTATGACACCGGCGGCGACTGGCGGCGCCCCAGCGACGTCATCGTGGACGTGGGCGAGAAGATCCAGCCGCGACAGAAGCTCATGATCATCCCCGACATGTCCACGCTCCAGATCGAGACGCGCGTGTACGAGGCGAAGATCGCCCAGGTGAAGGAGAAGCTCGGGCTGGAGAGCAACGCCGCCCGCGCGCTGCCCGAGCCGGCGGCGGACCGCGAGAGCATTCGCGCGCGGATGGAGCAAATCCGTCAGCTTCCCGAGGCCGAGCGCGAAGCCGCCATGGCCAAGCTCCGGGCGCAGGTCGGGGGGCGGCGCCCCGGCCGGCGCGGAGAGGCGACCAGCCAGCCCGCCGGGGCGACCAGCCAGCCCGCCGGCGCGACCAGCCGTCCCGCCGGGGCGACCAGCCGTCCCGCCGGGGCGACCGCCCGGGCCAAGGGCGCCGCCACCCGCCGGACGAACGGCAACGGCCCCCAGGCGCAGCGCGGGCCTGAAGAGAGAATCGAGGCCATCATCCGGCTGGAGGCCCTCGCGGGGCAGCTCCTCAGCGGCTACGTGCATGATATTTCCCCCATGGCCGAGGACAAGGGGTGGATGAGCCCGGGCGTGAAGGTTCACACGGCCATCGTGCGGTTCGACGCCGGGCAGGACCTGTCGCGCGTGGCGCCGAACATGACGGCCAAGGTCACGCTGATCCTCGACCGGCTGGACAGCGTGCTGAAGGTGCCCGTGGCGGCCGTCTTCAGCGAGGGAAACACCGCCTACTGCTGGCGCGTCCGCAACGGCCGGCCCGAGAAGGCTGCCATCGCCCTCGGGAAGACGAACGACCGGGAGGTGGAGATTGTCTCCGGCCTGGAAGAAGGCGACGAAGTGCTCGAGTCGGCGCCGGCGGGCTTCCAGGCGGCCGAACCCACGCCACGCGCCGAGGGCACGGGCGCGGGATCGCAGGAGCAGGGACAGCCGTGACCGACCCCGACGAGCCCACCCGAGGCGAGCTGATCCGCCTCGATGATCTCTGGAAGGTCTATCGGGTCGGCGGGGGCGTGACGGCGCTGCGCGAGGTGAACCTGCGCATCGAGGAGGGGGAGTACCTGGCCATCATGGGCCCGAGCGGCTCGGGCAAGAGCACGATGCTCAACGTCCTTGGCTGCCTCGACCGCCCCACGCGGGGGCGCTACTTCCTCGGCGGGGAGGACGTCTCCACCATGTCCGACAACCAGCTCAGCGAGGTCCGCAACCTCAAGATCGGCTTCATCTTCCAGAGCTTCAACCTGATCCCGCAGCTGTCGATCGTGGAGAACATCGAGGTGCCGCTGTTCTACCAGGGCGTGCCGCGTCGTCGCCGCCATCCGCGCGGGCGGGAACTGGCGGCGCTCGTCGGCCTCGCCGAACGCGTCGGGCACCGCCCCAGCGAGCTGTCCGGCGGGCAGCAGCAGCGGGTCGCCGTGGCGCGGGCGCTCGCCAACGACCCCCTCGTGCTGCTCGCCGACGAGCCCACCGGCAACCTCGACTCGCACACGACGGAG
>CAZMDT010000145.1:0-1299 GCA_964564965.1 uncultured Planctomycetaceae bacterium
ATGAGCTCGTTGACGGTGAGCCTGCTGCGCCACTACGTGCCCAGGCGGGTGCGGATCATGGTCAGCGTGCTCATCGTCGCGGTGTACGTCATCGTCGTCGATATCGTGATGCGGGCGTTCTTCGCGCAGGTGCACAAGGATATCGCCGCCTACGTCGGGCTGATCGTCACCAACTGCATCGTGCTCGGCCGGCTGGAGGCGTTCGCCAGCAAGAACCGGGCGCTGCCGAGCGTGGCGGACGGGCTGGGGGCGGGGCTGGGCTACTCGATGATGATCATGGCGGTGGCGGTGGTGCGCGAGCTGCTGGGGTTCGGCACGCTGTTCGGCTACGACGTGCTCCGCGGCCCCATGCTCGCCCACAACGCCCAGTGGGTGATCATGATCATGCCGCCGGGGGCGTTCTTCGTGCTGGCGATGATGGTATGGGCGGCCCGGGGGTGGGACCTTCGCCGCCAGCGCGCCGCCATGGCCTCCGGCGGGAAAGGCGGTGCCGCATGATGCTCGCGCAGCCCCCGGTGGAAATGCAGGCCGGCCCGTCCGTGGGGGTGCTGGTCATCCTCGTGTCCGCCGCCTTCACCGAGAACATCCTGCTGACGCGCTACCTGGGCATGTGCCCGTTCCTGTCGATCAGCCGGCAGCTCCGCAGCGCCGTCGGCATGGGCCTGGCGGTGGTGTTCACGCTGACGTGCACGGTCTTCCTGAACGCGCTGCTGTACGGGTACGTGCTGGAGCCGCTGACGGCCTACGGCGTGCCGGCCGAGAGCCTCAAGCTCATCCTGTTCATCATCGTCATCGCCGCCTTCGTGCAGTTCATGGAGATGCTCATCGAGCGCGTGAGCCTGAAGCTCTATTACGCCCTCGGCATCTTCCTGCCGCTGATCACGGTGAACTGCGCGATCCTCGGCGGGAGCCTGTTCATGGTGAACAAGGGGCTTCGGGGCTTCGACGCGCTGGTGTACGGGTTCGGCACGGGCGCGGGCTGGTTCATCGCCATCGTGCTGCTGGCGGGCATCCGCGAGCGGCTGAAGACCTCGAAGGTGCCCCCCGCCCTCGAGGGGCCGGGCATCGCGCTGATCATCACGGGCATCATGGCGTTGGCGTTCATCATCTTCCAGGGCATGATCAAGGTGTAGAGGCGCGGGCGTGACGGCGATATTCATCGCGGCGGGCGTTGTGCTGCTGGTCAGCGGCGGCCTGGCGGCGCTGCTGCTGGTCGCCGAACGCTGGTTGGTCAACTACGGGCAGGTCACCCTCGACGTGAACGGCGTGCAGCACACGGCGGAGGCCACGGGTGACGGG
>CAZMDT010000145.1:1309-7497 GCA_964564965.1 uncultured Planctomycetaceae bacterium
AACGGCGGCGACCGCCGCTTCGAGGTTACCGGCGGCGAGACGCTGCTCCAGACGCTCAAGAACGAGGGCATCTTCATCCCCTCGGCCTGCGGGGGGCGCGGCACGTGCGCTTACTGCAAGGTGAAGATCCTCGAGGGCGGCGGGGCCGTGGCGCCCACCGAAGCGCCGCTGCTGACGGCAGAGGAGATCGCCGACAACGTGCGCATCTCCTGCCAGTGCAAGGTCCGAAACGACCTGAAGATCGCCATTCCCGAGGCGCTGCTGGCCACCCGCGAGTACCGCGGCGTGGTGGAAGCAATCCGCGACCTGACGCACGACATCAAGGCGCTGCGCATCCGCCTCCTCGAGCCGGAGCAGATAGACTTTGTGCCGGGGCAGTACATCCAGCTTGAGGCCCCGCCCTACGGCGATAACCCCGACAGCGTCTACCGCGCCTACAGCATGTCCAACCCCCCCAGCGACAGCGGCCACGTCGAGACGATCATCCGCCTCGTGCCCGCCGGCATCTGCACCACGTGGGTCTTCACGATCCTCAGGGAAGGCGACGAGGTGACCCTCAACGGCCCGCACGGCGAGTTCCGCCTGAGCGACACCGCGGCCGAAATGGTCTGGATCGCCGGCGGGTCGGGGATGGCGCCGTTCTGGTCGATCCTCCGCCACATGGCCGAGGCGGGCATCGAGCGGAAGACGACGTACTTCTTTGGCGCGGTGAGCCGGCGCGACCTGTTCCTGCTCGATGAGCTGCGGGAGCTGGAGGGGCGGCTGCCGTGGTTCACGTTCGTGCCGGCGCTGTCGGGCGAGGACGTGGGCGACTGGCAGGGCGAGCGCGGGCTGATTACCCAGGTCGTCGAACGCCACGTCAAAGACGGCGCCGGCAAGGAGGGCTACCTCTGCGGCTCGCCCGGCATGATCGACGCCGCCATCAAGGTGCTCAACGCCAGGGGCATCGGCGAGGAGCGGATCTTCTATGACAAGTTCGCCTGAGCCCGCGGGCGAACCGCCCGGGAGGCACGAGACATGAAGCAGAGCCCCTTCGACAGGCGCGTGACGGAACGGATGGCGCCCGGCGTGCTCTGCCGCGACGGCTTCCTCGGCAGCGACCGTCGCCCGCTCGGGGAGATCATCGACGCCGACGCTTCCGCCGTTGAGCGGCTCGGGACTTCGCATGAAAGAATCGCCGCCCGGCTCGCCGAGATCCTCGACGCCGCCATGGTGGCGTTCGGTACGCCGGTGCGGGTCGGCGAGGCCCTGACCGCCGTCCATCACGAGGCGATGGGGCGCATCCCCTCCCCCTGGCCGGAGGGGCGCCGCTTCGCCAAGGGCGAGGTCGAACTGACCGACACGCGCACCGGCCGAACCGTGCGGTTCACCCCGCTGTCCGTGCACCTGGTCGCCGCGCACGGGTTCTACCAGGGCCGCGGCTCGCCGTATCGCCTCGACCCGGCCGGGCTGTGCGAGATGCTCGCCCTGGGCGAGGCCGCGGACCAGGCCGAATGAGCCGCCAACTCCACATCCAGCCGGTTCCCACGCGTCGCCGCCGAAGGGCGCTTCGGTTCGCGGCGGCGGGGGCGGAGGGCGGCCTGCTGGCCGAGGCCCGCGCGGCGATGCTCGAGGAGCTTCTGGGGGCGCGCGACGGCGAGGCCGTCGTGTGGTGGGGGCGCCGCGGCCGGCGGTGCGTGGCGGCGGCGATGGTCCTGCAAAGCGCGGGGCGCGTGGGCATGCTGTTCTTCAGCCCGGCGGAGGCCCGCGGCGTCGAGGCCGAGGCCCTGCCGGGCGTCATCGCCGCCGCCTCCGCGGCCGCCCTCGACGCCGGAAGCGCGCTGGTGCAGTCGCTGACATTGCCGGAGGGCGCCGGCGAGACCGCCGCCCTGCGCCGGGCCGGCTTCGAGCGGCTGGCGGAACTGCTGTATCTCCGCCGCGACCTGCTCGCCGCAGACATCGGCCCCGAGCCGGACGGCATCACCTGGCGGCCGCTCGAGGACGCCGGCGAGGCCGCCTTCGGCGACGTGATCGCGCGCACCTACGAGGGCTCGCTGGACTGCCCGCGCCTCAGCGGACTGCGGACGATCAGCGACGTGATCGCCGGGCACAAGGCCGACGGCACGTTCCGCCCCGAGGGCTGGTGGCTCGCCGAGCGCGACGGGGAGCCGGCCGGCTGCATCCTCGTCAATGACGGGCGCGGCGGCGCCGAGATCGCCTACCTCGGCGTGGTGCCGGCGCATCGCGGGCGGGGGATCGGGGCGGCGATGGTCCGCCACGCCGCCCGTCAGGCCCGCGGGCGCGGCAGGCGGGGCCTCACCGTCGCCGTGGACGCCCGCAACACGTTCGCCCGAAGCGTCTACGCCCGCGAGGGCTTTCGCGAGGTGCAGCGCCGGCTCGCCTGGCTGCTCGCCCCGCCCTGACGCCGGCCGGCCGGGGCCGACCGCCACAAGGCCCCGCCCGGCGTCCGAGAGCCCATGGCCCGGACCTGTGGGGACAGCGGTCACGACCAGCCGGACGTCGCGGTGGCCGCTTCCTCACGGGCGCGGCGACGGCGTGATGACGCGCGACCCGCGCGTGCAGGACCACCAGCGGAAGGACTACCGCTTCACGCGGGTGCTCAAGGGCCTGAAGGCGATGGGGAAGGCCGCGGGCGAGGACGTGGACGTGACGTATCCGAGCTCGGGGAAGATCCTCACGCACCAGGGGCGGACGCGATATGCGCCCAAGGCCAGGCCGACCCCGAAGTAGCCCGCGAAGGAGCCGCGGCAGCCGAAGCCCGAAGGGCACGCTAGCGTGCGCGGAGAATCAGCGGCGACGGCGGCGCCGGCCTCGCCGGACCATGCGACACCCGCTCCAGAATGTACTGAAGCCGCTGCCGCACCTCCGGGTCGTTGCTGTCGGTGAACCGCCGCAGCAGCGGCGCGATCGTCGCCCCCATCTTGATCAGATCCTGCGTGGCGGCCTCGCGGTCCGTGTACGACTCCGCCCCCAGCCGCGCCACGAGAACCTCCACGCGCTCGCGGACCTGGTCGGCCCGCATGGCCGCCGGGCGCGCCACGGCCACCAGGTGCGCCGGCGACAGCACCAGCGTCGTGCCCGGCGCCACGCGAAAGCCCAGCCGCTCGCCGTCGAGCCGCCCCCGCAGGACGGTGCCGCTCCACATCTCCACGACGGCGCGGCGCAGCCGCTGCGGGCTGAAGCGAATCTGCCGGACGCTCGCCAGCTTGACGTCGACCGGGCCGAAGTTTGTCTCCAGGCGGCACTCGCGGTCGACCAGCGTGCCGTACAGCTCGTCGCCGTTGCTGAGCATCACGCGAGTCAGCGTGTCGTCGGGCTCGGGGGCTTCGGCGAACTGCATCCGCGCCACCAGGTGCCGCGACACCGTGATCTCCCGCCCGATCGTCAGCGGAAGCCTCAGCCGGGCCGGCTCCAGAATGCCCCCCAGGCTTGAGCCGTTCAGGAACGTCACCCGGTGCACCGCGTTGCCCGGGTTGTCCATCACGATCTCCACCAGCCGGGCCGCCTCGAGCGCCACCACCCCCTGGCGCGTCCGCAGCCGGAGGTCCAGCTCCTCCGCTCGCAGGCACAGCCGGTCGCCCGTTCGCAGCACCACGTGCGGGCCGATCTGCCCCTCATCCGCCGGCCGCTGGGCGCTGATGCGGAACGACCACTGCTTCGTCTTCTCCAGCGGGATCGTCAGCTTCCCGCTCCGGCCGCGGAGCAGCGTCAGGCTTTCGGTCGCCGGGCGGCCGCTGATGATCTGCCCGCCCACCAGGGCGAACCGCGCGGTCCCGCCGGCGCCCTGCGCCATCCCGACCACCTTGGCCGCCGGCAGCGTCAGCTCCCCCAGCAGCGTCTGGAGCGTGAAGGCCTCGTTCGTGATCGTCCCCGCCAGCGGGTCGCCGTTGGCCAGCACGATCACGTCGGCGGTGGCGCTGCGCTTCAGGTCCAGGTCCCAGGAGTAGCCCGGGACCACCATGTTCACAATCCGTTGCCGCACCGACGGATGCAGGTCCTTCAGCAGCGCCCGGAGCGGGAAGGCCTTCATCAGGCTGTCGTGGGCCGCCGCGTCGTGGGCCTGGCTCTCGAAGTGGCACAGGACGACGGCCTGGCCGGGCGGAATCGTCAGGTCGTAGTTCACGTTCAGGTAGCTGCCGCTGATGGAGACCTTCGGGCGCTGCGGGGCCTTCGGGCTGGTGACCACGTGCAGCAGGGCGGGGCTCTGCGCCTGGGACGACCGCGTGAGGATGGCCCAGTCGTTCGGCCCGAAGGCCGACCCGCCGGAGGAGGTCTTCCGGGCGGTGATGCCGTAGTAGCTGCCGGTCTTGTAGGCGACGGACACGGTGACGGGCGCGCCCGTGGGGTTCTCGAAGATATCCAGCCAGCGGGCCAGCGCGCGGTCGCCGTAGACCTTCACGCGCCGGTGGACCTGGACGTTGCTATGGCGCCAGGGCCCGAACTCGACCTCGTCTCCGGCGGCGCTGGCCCATCCGCGGTTGCCCTCGGCCCGCACCGTCGAGCCGTTGACCACGCACATCATGCCGCGCCGGTAGGCCCGCTGCGTGCCGTAGTACACGCATCCGTAGTAGTTGATGTCCCAGCGGTACCCGCCCCCGTCGGTCATCACGTAGTAGCTGTTGAAGGACACCTCGCGGGCCCGGTCGAGGTGGAGCCGCTGCCGGGGCGCCGGCTGGCCCGCCGCGGGCCCCGGCCGCCATGAGAGCACACCTCCCGCCACGAACCCCGCCAACACCAACGCTGCCGCCCGATGCCGCAACATCACGTCCCTTCCCGGTCTCTGACGCCCCGCATCCTCGCATGTTCCCGGCGGGCAGTCAAATGGCAGTGGGAGGTGCGGACCGGAGCGAACCGCCCGGAGCGCGCGCCAGCGCGGCGACCGCAACGGCCGCCGCGCTGTGAACCATTCCCGTCTCAACGTCCGGGCCGCCGGGGGCCGGCGAGTCCGGAGGAAGCTCCGAGGGCTATTCGCCCGCGTTGGCGCCGCCTTCGCCGCCCTTCTGGTGCTTCTTGGCGCCCTCGGCGCCTGCCTTCGGGCGCTTGCCGGCTTCACCGCCGCGGGCGGGCCTCTCCTGGAGGCCGAGTTCGGTGCCGATCTTCATCTGCAGCTCCCGAGCGGCCTTCCCGCGGGCGGCGTCGTCGGCAGCGGTGTAGATGTCCTTGCCGGCCGCCATGCACAGATCCTTCACCTTCGCCTTCTGCGTGTCATCCAGCTTCTGGCGCTGGAGGCGCATCAGCATCTGCTGGTTCAGGATCAGCCCGGCGAGCTTCTGCCCCTGCTCGTCCGTGAGGTTCAGCTCCTTGGCGATGCCGACGTAGTCGAACGCCATGGCGGCCCCGCGCCCGCCTTCGCGGGCCTTCTTGGCGCCCTCGCCCTCGACCTTGCCAGGCCGGGGACGATGCTTCCCGGCTTCGGCGCCTTCGGGCTTGGGCGCGACGAGCCCGCCTTCGTCCCCGGCGCCTTCCTCGGCCACCAACACCGCTACCCAGCCCAGGGCCAGAACCAGCGCCAGGCCGCAGACCAACCACTTCGCGTGCTTCATGCTACGTGCTCCACGCCGGACCGATGTTTGCGGGTCCGTCCCCGGCCCGGGGGGAGGGCGGCCGGCGCACTATCAGGCCGCCGCCGCACCGCGCAGCCGCGACCCCGCGCAATAGGGCTAACTCCGCCCGAGCGCCTTTATTGCCCCCCCGGGTGTGTAGGGCCGGGCATGCCTGCCCGCCGAATCCCTCCCGGGCCGCACAAGCCTTGCCCGCCGCGGGCCTGCGCTCTATCCTCGGGTCCGGACGCATGTGAAGGGGACGCCATGGCCGACGTGCCGAGTTCGGTGGTCGCGCTGGTCGAACGTTTCGGCCGCCAGGTGGACGCCTATCGCCGCGGGGCGCTGAACGAAACCCAGGTCCGCGTCGAGTTCATCGACCCGCTGTTTGTCGCCCTCGGCTGGGACGTCCGCAACGAGGCCGGCTACGCCGAGGCCTACAAGGACGTCGTCCACGAGGACGCCATCAAGGAAGGCGCCCCCGACTACTGCTTCCGCGTCGGCGGGACGCGCAAGTTTTTCCTCGAGGCCAAGAAGCCCTCCGTCGACATCGCCCGGGGGATCGGCCCCGCCTACCAGCTGCGCCGATACGCCTGGAGCGCCAAGCTCTCCCTGTCCGTCCTCACCGACTTCGAGGAGTTCGCCGCG
>CAZMDT010000146.1:0-7492 GCA_964564965.1 uncultured Planctomycetaceae bacterium
GGGGCGGGCAAGTTCTCGCAGACGTTCGCCGTCGAGGGCGGCGGCGGCTCGCACGTGCTGCGGGTGGCCCCGGGCGAGGAGGTGCTGCAGCTTTTCTATGAGTACCGCATGATGCGCCAGGAGCCGGCGATCCACGAGCGCCTGCTCGCCGAGACGACCGTGCCCGCCCCGCCCATCGTCGCCCACGACTTCTCGCGCACGCTCATCGACCGCGACTGGCTCATCATGCCCATGCTGCCGGGCGAGCCGCTCAGCCGGGCGGCGCTCGAGGGCTCCGCCCGCGACCGCGCCCTCCGCGAGTGGGGCGGCTACGTCGCCCAGGTGCATTCCATCACCGACGCGGCCGGACGGTTCGGCTACCTCGGCGAGCATAGCTGCATGCCGCCGCAGGGCACGTGGCGCGACGCGTTCCGCGTGATGTACCGGCGCGAGCTGGACGACGTCGTCGGTTGCGGCGTCTACGACGAGCGCACGGCCGAGGGCGCGATGCGGCTGCTGGAGGAGCACCTCGGCGCGTTCGAGCACTGCGGGGCGTCGCGCCTGCTGCACGGCGACCTGTGGACCACGAACCTGCTGGTGCGCCCGGACGGGGAGGTGACGGGTGTGATCGACTTCGACCGGGCGTGCTGGGGCGACGTGGAGTGGGACCTGGCGATTGCCGAATACTGCGGCGTGACGCGGCCGGCGTTCTGGGCGGGGTACGGGGACCAGTGCCGGCGGCTTGGCCTGGCGGATTGCGCGGCCGCGCGAGAGCGCATCGGAACCGAGGCGGGGCAGCTTCGCCGGATGTTCTACCTGCTCTACGAGCACCAGAAGTATATCGTGATTTCGATGAGCGTGCGGCGGAGCGACCCCGCCGGCGCCCGGCGGTACGCGGCGGAGAGCCTCGGGGCGATGGACCGCTTCCGCCGGACGGGCCGGCCGGGGTTCTGAGGGGGGCAGCGCCCGGAACGAACGGAAGCGCCCCGAGGAAGGAGCAGAGGCATGAAGGACTTCGAGAAGGACGTTCAGGACGCCCTGGCGGCGGGCGGGCCCTCGGGCGGCGACCGCGAGCAGTCGCTGTGGGAGATGGTCGCCGGCACGTTCCGGGGGCGGAACCGCTGGATGACCATCCTGGTGTGGGTGTGGATGTGGGTGCTGGTGGCGTGTGGCGTGGTGGCGGCGGTGCAGTTCTTCCGCGTCGGCGGACTGGCGGACAAGCTGATGTACGCGACGCTCTTCGTCGTGGCGACGTTCGCGGTCGGCATGATGAAGATGTGGTACTGGATGCTGATGAACCGCAACTCGGTGCTGCGGGAGATCAAGCGCCTGGAGCTGCGGATCGCGGAGCTTCAGGCAACGGTCGAGAAGAAGTGACATCCGGAGCCCCGTGATGGAACGCGAAAGCATCGAATGGGCCGCTGTTGTGCTCGAGGCGCTCGAAGTGCTGTTCACGCTGTTTGCCTGAGGCCCCCGCAGCGGGCGGTGCTGTGGCGTCGGGATCCGCGGGCGGGTATGATGTTCCGCATGGCGGATGACTCGCCCAGCACGGAGCGGAAGCGCAACATCTGGGCGCCCTGGCGCATGGCGTACATCGACGGCCTCGATGACCACCCCGACGCGGGCTCCGGCGGCTGCTTCCTCTGCCGATACCGCGACGAGCCGGACGACGAGAAGCACCTCGTTCTCTGGCGCGGCCGGCGGTGCTTCGCCCTGCTCAACCTGTTCCCCTACACCGGCGGGCACAGCATGGTCGCGCCGCTGACGCACGCCGCCGCCCTCGCCGACCTCGACCCGCCCACCATGCTCGAGATGATGTCGCAGGTGCGCGACCTCCAGGCCGTGCTCGCACACGCCCTCCGGGCCGAAGGGTTCAACGTCGGGATCAACATCGGGCGATGTGCCGGGGCGGGCCTGCCCGGGCATCTCCACGTGCACGTGGTGCCGCGCTGGGGCGGCGACACGAACTTCATGGGCGTGCTGGGCGAGGTGCGCGTGATTCCGACGTCGCTTGAGGAGCTGTACGCCCGGATCCGCGCGGCCGCCGAGGCGCTGCACCTGCCCGGGCAGGAGGCCTGAGGCGGGGCGGGGTTCCTTCGGGGACCGTGAACAACGGAAGCACGATGCCACTCACGCCACGCGAGCGATACGAGCAGTTCCAGCGGCGCCGGCTCGCCCCGTGCGCGGTGACGGAACCCCACAGCGGCGGGCGGGCCTTCGACGAGCCGCCCGACGCCTACCGAACGTGCTTCCAGCGCGACCGCGACCGGATCGTCCACTGCGCCGCCTTCCGCCGGCTCGACTTCAAGACGCAGGTCTTCGTCCCCCACGAGCAGGACCACTTCCGCACGCGCCTCACGCACACCATCGAGGTCGCCCAGGTGGGGCGGGTGCTGGCGCGGGCGCTCGCGCTCAACGAGGACCTCGTCGAGGCCGTCGCGCTCGCCCACGACCTCGGGCATCCGCCCTTCGGCCACGCCGGCGAGGAGGCCCTCGCCGAGCTGATGGCCGGCCACGGCGGCTTCGAGCACAACCGCCAGTCGCTGCGCGTCGTGGATTACCTGGAGCACCCGTACCCCGCCTTCCGCGGGCTGAACCTCACGCGGGCCGTGCGCGAGTGCATCGCCCGGCACGAGACGTCGTACGACCATCCGGCCGGCGACGAGTTCGACGACGAGGGGCTGGCCCCGCTCGAGGGGCAGGTCGTGGACCTCGCCGACCAGATCGCCTACACGTCGGCCGACCTGGACGACGCCCTCGCCGCCGGGTGGCTCAGCGTCGACGGGCTCGGCGGGCTGGCGCTGTGGCGGCGGGCGTGGGAGGAGGCCCAGGCCGAGTACGCCGGCGCCCGGCCGATTCACCTGCGGATTCGGGCCGCCAAGAACGTGCTGGCCCTCATGGCCAATGACGCCGTCGCCACGACCGCGACGCTCATCGACGCCCACGGCGTCAAGTCCGTCGACGACGTGCGATCGCTCGGCGCGAAGCTGGCGGCGTTCTCCGATGGTCTCGCCCCGGCCGTGCGCGACATGCAGGCGTTCCTGCTCGAGCACGTCTACCGCGACCCGCGCAGCCTGGAGCAGGACGAGGCCGGGCGGGGGGCCGTCGGGGAGCTGTTCACGGCCTACGTGGCCGACGCGTCGCGGCTGCCGGAGCGCTACCGGAAGCGCGTGGCCCGCGACGGTTTGCACCGCGTCGCCTGCGACTACGTCGCGGGCATGACCGACCGGTTCTGCCGCGCCGAGCACGCCCGGATTTGCGGGTGACGACCGCCACCTGTTCTCTATACTCGTGTCCTTAGGCGAGAACCGGAGCATTCGTTGCGCATCATCGTCCCCATCAAGCAGGTGCCGGAGACCAACGCCGTCAAGATGGACGAGGAAACCGGCACGATGATCCGCGAGGGTGTCCAGGCGATTGTCAACCCGCTCGACCTGTACGCCATCGAGACCGCCATCCGCCTGCGCGAACGGCACGAGGGCGAGGCGGTCGCCGTCTCGATGGGCCCGCCGAAGGCCGCCGCCGCCATCCGCGAGGCCATCGCCATGGGCCTCGACGGCGGCGTGCTCGTCAGCGACAAGGCCTTCGCCGGCAGCGACACGTGGGCGACCAGCTACGTCCTCGCCGCCGCCATCCGGAAGCTCGGCCCGTTCGAGATCATCGTCTGCGGCGAGCGGGCCACCGACGGCGACACCGGTCAGGTCGGCCCGGGCATCGCCGGCTTCCTCGGCCTGCCCGTGCTGACGTACGTCAGCACGGTGGACGAGCTGACGGGCGAGGCCGTCCGCGTGCACCGGCTCGTCGAGACCGGCTACGAGGTGCTGGAGGCGGCCCTGCCGTGCGTGCTGACGGTGGTGAAGGAGATCGCGGCCCCGCGCCTGCCGACGCTGCGGGGCAAGCAGCGGGCGAGGCGGATGGACATCCCCGCCTGGGGGCCGGGGGAGTTGGGTGTCGAGCCGGACAGGCTCGGCCTCGCCGGCTCGCCGACGCGCGTGGTGAAGATTTTCCGGCCGGCTGTCGCCCGCAAGTGCGAGAAGCTCCCGGCCGACAACGACGCCGCCGTCTCGGCCGCGGCCGAGCGGCTCACTGTGTTCCTGCGCGAAAGGAACCTGGTGTAACAACCGAAGCTCCAAGCACCGAGAAACAGGAACCAAACAAGAACCAATGGGCAGAGCACCAAAGTCCAAACGATACGACCTGGAGGACCGAACGCTTGCCTTTGCCGCGGAACTCCGCGCCCTGGTGAAACTGCTCCCAAGATCCGTCGCCAACATCGAGGACTCCAAGCAGCTCATCCGCGCGTCGGGGTCCGTGGGAGCGAACTATATCGAGGCGAACGAGGCGCTCGGCAAGAAGGACTTCCTGCTGCGGCTGAGGATCAGCCGGAAAGAGGCCAAGGAATCTCGGTATTGGCTGCGTCTTCCGGACCTCGGCGGGAGCGAGCAGCTCGACCGCGAAAGGAACGACCTGGAGCGCGGGGCTACCGAACTGCTGCGGATCCTGAGCGCCATCATCGCCAAAGCGACATCGGGAGTGGGGTGATGGGCGCAGGATTGTCCCCAGTTGCCCGGTTTGCGGTTCCTGATCGGGTCCTTGGGATTTGCCTGCGATTTGGTTCTTGTTGCCTGTGATTTGGGTGCCTGGAATCGGCGCCTTCCCGGGAAGCGGCGTTATGAGATCGACCGGAAATCACGAAGGTGTATGGGCCTTCGCCGAGCAGGCCGGCGGGCGCGTGCAGCGCGTGAGCCACGAGCTGCTGGCGCGCGGGCGCGCGCTGGCGGACAAGCGTGGCTGCGCCCTGACGACCGTCGTGCTGGGGCATGGCCTGAGCGACGATGACCTGCATGAACTCATCGAGCGCGGCGCCGACCACGTCATCGCGATGGCGGCGCCGGCGCTGGGGCAGTTCCTCGTCGAGCCGTACGCGGCGTGCCTGGCCTGGCTGATCGAGCAGCGGCGCCCGGAGATTCTCCTTGCCGCCGCCACGACGACGGGCCGGACGCTGCTGCCCTACGTCGCCGTCAAGGTCGATGCCGGGCTGACGGCCGACTGCACCGTGCTCGATATCGACCCGGCGTCCGGCGGGCTGCTCCAGACCCGCCCGGCCATCGGCGGCAACATCCTGGCGACGATCCGCACGCCGACGCGCCGCCCGCAGATGGCCACCGTCCGCCCCCGCTCCACGAAGCCCGCGCCCCGCCGGCCCGGCCGAACGGGAAAAATCGAGCGACTCTCGGCGCCGCCGGAGTTGCTCGGCTCGCGCGTTCGTCGGGTCGATTTCGTCCCGGCCGATGAGACACACCCGCTCCAGAACGCCGACGTCGTCGTCGCCGTCGGCCGGGGCATCAAGAAGGCCGACAACATCCCCCTCGTCGCCCGGCTCGCCGACGCCCTCGGCGCCGCCCTGGGCGCCACCCGCGACGTGGTCGACCGCGGCTGGCTCAGCTATCCACACCAGATCGGCCTGTCCGGCAAGACCATCACGCCGAAGCTCTACGTCGGCGTGGGCGTGTCGGGCAGCATCCAGCACCTGGCGGGCATGCAGACGGCGGAGACGATCGTCGCGATCAACAACGACCCCGAGGCGCAGATCTTCCGCGTGGCCGACGTGGGCATCGTCGGCGACCTGTTCGAGGTCGTGCCGGCGCTGATCGAGAAGCTGAAGCCGTCCAGAACGGCGCCCGCGAAGTCCTCGCCCGGCGCCCGGGACCTCGCGGCGCCGACGGATGGCGATCCGCCGGCGCTTCGATGAGAGGAGAGGCCATGAATCGCCGTGCCATTGCCTTGTGTGCCGGCTTTGTGTCGGCTGCGTCCGCGTCCGGCGGGCAGCCCCCCGGGGAGCTTTCCGAGGAGGCGATCCAGGCCCGCATCCGGAAGCATCGCACGGCCGAGATCGCGCTGACCGTCACCGACGGGGCGGGCAAGCCGCTGGCCGGCGCCGCGGTGACGGTGCGGCAGGTGCGCCACGCGTTCCTGTTCGGCTGCAACGCCTACGCGCTGGAGCGGTGCGGGACGCCGAAGCTGGAAGACGCCTACCGCCGCCGGTTCGCGGACCTGCTCAACTACGCCACGCTGCCGTTCTACTGGGGCGCGTACGAGCCGCGCGAGGGCCGGCCCGAGGCGAAGCGCCTTAAGGCGATGGCCGACTGGTGCGCCGCGCAGGGCATCCGCGCCAAGGGGCACCCGCTGGTCTGGCACGAGGTGTGCCCCGACTGGCTGAAGGCCAAATCGCCCGACGACGTCGAGCGACTGCAAATGGCCCGCGTCGACCGAGACGTCCGCCGCTTCGCCGGCGCCATCGACACCTGGGACGTCGTCAACGAGGCCTGCGTCATGCCGCAGTACCGCCGCGACCCGGAGAACCCCATCCGCAAGCTCGCCGAACGCCTCGGGCGCGCGACGCTCATCCGGCAGGCCTTCGACCACGCCCGCCGCGCCAACCCCAAGGCCATGCTCCTGCTGAACGACTACGACACCTCCCAGCGCTACGAGGACCTGATCCGCGAGTGCCTGGCGGCCGGCGTGTCCATCGACGCGGTCGGCATCCAGTCGCACATGCACAAGGGCTACTGGGGCGCCGAGAGAACCTGGGAGGTCTGCCGGCGCTTCGCCCGCCTCGGGCGCCCGCTGCACTTCACGGAGCTGACCATCCTCTCCGGCCCGCTCAAGACCGACGAGGACTGGCAGAAGCGGCGCGACGACTGGCGGACCACGGCCGATGGCGAGAAGCGCCAGGCCGAGCAGGCGGCGGAATTCTACACGGTTCTGTTTTCGCACCCGGCCGTCGAGGCCATCACGTGGTGGGACTTCTCCGACCTGCGGGCGTGGCAGGGCGCCCCGGCGGGGCTCGTCCGGGCGGACATGAGCCCCAAGCCCGCCTACGAAGCGCTGCTGAAGCTCCTCAAGGGCGCCTGGTGGACCGCCCCGCAGACGCTGACCACCGACGCGGCCGGAAGGGCCAGCTTCCGCGGCTTCCTCGGCACCTACGAAGCTCAGGGCGGCGCGAGTAAGGTGACCTTCGAGGTCTCATCCGCGGGCCGGGCGGCGGTGTCGGTAAGGTTGCGCGCCGAGAAGTGACGGAAGCCCGGCATCCCGTGCGCGGAGGAGTCCGTCGGGCGGGCGCCGGCTGAGGTCCGCTGAGCGCCGACGGATGGCGGTCCGTTGCCTGGGTACAGTGATGCGGAGAAGATGAGCGACCGCACGTACAACCCCGTGACGCCCGAGATCGTCGCCGAGCTGCGGCGGATCGTCGGCGAGGCGTACGTCATCGCCGGCGACGCGGAGAAGCTGGAGCCGTACTCGCACGACGAGGTGCCGGACCCGAAGTACGCCCACATGCCTGAGGCCCTCGTCCGCCCGCGCACCGCCGAGGAGATCGCCGCCCTCCTGAAGCTCGCCAATCGCGAGCGCATCCCCGTCACCCCGCGCGGGGCCGGGTCGGGCCTGTCCGGCGGGGCCGTGCCCCTCCACGGCGGGATCGTGCTGCTGTGCGACCGGATGAACGAGATTATCG
>CAZMDT010000147.1:0-7488 GCA_964564965.1 uncultured Planctomycetaceae bacterium
TCGCTGGCGTGATTGCCGCGGGCCTGCTGCTGGTCCTCATGCAGTCGTCGGAGCGCGGGCAGATCATCTTCGCCTTGTTCGCCAGCTTCATGCTCGCCGTGCTGATCTCGCACCAGATCCTCCCCACGGCGCTGGCGCCGGCGGCCTGGCTGCTCCCCATGGCCATGGCGCTGGGGTACTACGTGCTGGCCGCGCTCACGATCAGCGCCACCGGCCCGCAGGCGTGGATGGCGGTGCCGTCCTATGCGCAGGCGCTGCCCGTGGACTGGCTGACGGCGGGGGCGGGCGGGGCGCTGCTCGGCTACTGGACGAGCTGGCGGGTGCACGAGTTACGACACATCGAGGGACAGGAAGAGCAGCAGGTTCGTACGAAGCCGGCGGGCTGACCCGCCACCGGCCCTGCGGGGCCGGACGCCGTCGGCGGGTTCGCTGTCGGAAGCAGTCTGCCTATTGAGGGGTGGCGATGCCCCGGCGTGTTCGGCCTGTCGCGGCTAACCTCTCGCGTCGAACGAGCGGAGGAACTCGGAATTGCTCGGGAACTTCTGGAGGGCGTTCAGCAGGGCCTGCATCTCTTCGTCCACGCTCAGGCTCGAAAGGTACCGCCTCAGCATGTGCAGCTTCGGCAGTTGCCACGGCTCGACCAGGAGCTCTTCCTTCCGCGTGCCGGACTGCGGAATGCTGATCGCGGGCCAGATGCGCTTCTCGGCCAGCTTCCGGTCCAACTGGAGCTCCATGTTGCCCGTGCCCTTGAACTCCTCGAAGATGAGGTCGTCCATGCGGCTGCCCGTCTCGATCAGGGCGGTAGCGAGGATGGTGAGGCTGCCGCCACCCTCAACACGCCGGGCGGCCCCGAACTGCCGCTTGGGTATCTCGAGTGCGCGGATGTCAACGCCGCCGGTCATGGTGCGTCCGGAGCCCTCGATGTAGCGGTTGTAGGCCCGGCCGAGACGGGTCAGGCTGTCTAGCAGGACGACCACGTCCTGCCCGAACTCGGCCATTCGCTTCGCCCGCTCGATGGTGAACTCCGCCACGCGGACGTGGTTGGATATCTCCTGGTCGTTGTTGGAGGCGATGACCTCGCTCTTGATGCACTTCCGCTTGAAGTCGGTCACTTCTTCGGGGCGCTCGTCCACCAGGAGGATCATGATCGCACACTCGGGGTTATTGTCGGCGACGGCGTTGGCGATCTGTTGGAGCAGGATCGTCTTTCCCGACCGGGGGGACGCGACGATCAGACCGCGCTGTCCCTTGCCGACGGGACAGATCAGGTCCAGCACGCGCATCTCGATCGGGCCGCCGGCGGTCTCAAGCTTGAGCTGCGGATGAGGATCGACCACGACCAGATCGCTGAACGGGGTGATGTCGGTGTATTCGTCGACGGGCTGGCCGTTTACCGTCAGAATCTCCTCCAGCTTCGGGCCGCCCTTCCGCTTGGTGGGGGGCAGGACCTTGCCCTCGATGGTCAGGCCCGTTCGGAGCCCGCCGTGGCGGATGAAGTCCTTTCCGACAAACACATCGCCGGGGGTCGGCCGGTAGTCGTTCTTAGCCTGGCGCAGGAAGCCGTACCCCTTGTCCGTGATCTCCAGGACGCCCGAGCCGATGTCCACACGCGTTTCGCTTGCCGAATCCGTAGCCTGATCCATCTCTGAAACCTTCCTTAACAGGTACCCACGTGGGCCTGTCAGTATTGAGCCCCGCGAAACCTGCCGCGGGCTTAGAGCGACACGAAATACCGAACCCCTCTACTCCGACAACATCCTAGCGAGGTCCGGCACCCATTCAAACAAAATCTTCCGCCATATCGGGGCTATGGCTCCCGTCGCTGAGCGACGCGAAGGGCCTCGGCGAGGTCGATCCGGCCCTCATAGTACGCACGGCCAATGATCACTCCCAGGCACCCGATCGCCTTGCAGCGGCGGACGTCGTCGATGGAGGCCACCCCGCCCGAGGCGATGACGGGCACGTCCGTGGTGTGGATGAGCTTCTCGGTGGCCGGCACGTTGACGCCGGCCAGCATGCCGTCTCTGGCGATGTCCGTATAGACAATCGCCGCCAGGGGCCAGCCCCTGACGCGGGAGGCCACCTCGGCGGCGGTCGCCTCGATCCGCTCCGTCCATCCGTGGACGGCGAGCCGGCCGTCGCGGGCGTCGAGGCCCAGGGCGATTCTGCCGGCCAGGTCGGCCCGATGGATCAGCGCCTCGAACCACTTCCAGTTGCCCAGCGCCGCAGAGCCCACCACCACCCGGTCAACGCCCAGGCCCAGCATCCCATCGATGGCGGCCTGGGTCCGGGCGCCGCCCCCCAGCTCGATCCGAGTTCCGACCGCCCGGCGCACGGCGCGGACGACCTCCGTGTTGGCCGGGCTCCCGCTGCGAGCGGCGTCCAGGTCCACGACGTGCAGCCATCGCGCCCCGAGCCTGGCGAACTCCTTTGCGGCGGCGGACGGGTCGTCGCCGTACGCCGTCTCTTGACCGTAGTCGCCCTGGCTCAGGCGGACGACCTTGCCGCCCCGAATGTCAATAGCCGGCAGAACGTCCATAGACTACAGGCTCACGAAGTTCTCGAGGAGCTTGAGGCCGGCGGTCTGGCTCTTCTCAGGATGGAACTGCGTGGCGAACACATTGCCCCTGGCCACGGCCGAGGCGAACGCGTATCCGTATTCCGTCGTCGCCGCGACGTCGCCGTCGTCGGCGGGCACCACGTGGTAGCTGTGGGCGAAGTAGAAGTAGGCGCCGCTGGCCAGCCCGGCGAAGACCGGGCAGTCCCGCTGCCAGCAAACGCTGTTCCAGCCCATGTGCGGCACGGCGAGCCGCCCGCGCACCGCGCCGTCCTCGAAGTGGAATCGCACCACGTTGCCCGGCAGGATGCCCAGCCCCGCGTGCTCGCCGTCCTCGTACGACGTCTCGAAGAGCAGTTGCAGGCCGAGGCAGAAGCCCAGGTACGGTGTCCCGTTCTGTATCGCCTCTACGATCGGCCCGGCCAAGCCTTGCGAGCGAAGCTGCGTCATGGCATCGCCAAAGGCCGCCACGCCGGGCAGCACGATCTTCTCGGTGCGGGCAAGCTCGGCGGCCGTACGCACGAGCACCGGGCGCCCCCCGGTAAGTTCCAGAGCCTTCTGCACGCTCCGGAGGTTGCCCATGCCGTAGTCGATCAGCGCGATCATAGTACCGAGGCCTCCTGAGAGCTCCCTCGCAGCGCCGGCGCAGGCCCGGCCGGCGGAGAAGAAGAGCCCCGACGCAGCGGATGCTGCGGGAAGCGGAACCGAATCGCACGTGGCTCGCAGCGGGTTCGCGGCCCCGCGGCGCGCCTTACCTCACGACCGCAATCTCAACGCGCCGGTTCTTCGCTTTGCCGTCCTTGGTGGCATTCGATGCCAGCGGCTTGGTCTCGCCCATCGCGACGGTCTCGATGAGCGCCGGGTTGATCCCCTTGGCCCGCACGTACCGCGTGACGGCCATTGCTCGATTCGCCGACAGGTCGAGATTGTCCTGCCAGAGCTTGGCAGTCTTCTTGATCGGATCGCTATCCGTATGCCCAAAGACACGGATGGTCATGCCGGTGTAGTTCGTCTGCAGGTCGGATACGACCGCGTCGAGGGCGCGCTTGCCGGCGTCCGTGAGCGTGGCGCCACCTGCCGGGAACAGAATGTCGCTCGCCACCGTGTAGAGCTGCACAGGCCTGCCCGCCCCGGGCGGTGTGGGTACGGGCGGCGGGCTGCCCGTGCCCGCCTTCAGCCGGGCGATCTCGCTCTGCGCGTCGCTCAGCTCGGTAGTCTTTTCGCCGAGCTGATTGGTCAGAGCAGTCTTGTCCGATTCCACCTGTGACACGCGGGTCTGCAGGTCGCTGCGATCCTGGATGCACTGGTTGTGCTTCGCCGTGAGGTCGGCATATTGGACCTCGAGGTCCTGGTACTTCTTCTGCCAGTCGGTACAACCGACGCTGGACAGAGCCACGACGCACAGCAGCCCCATGAGCCCGCCGAGTTTCGTCTGCTTCATCGTCTGGTCTCCTTACGTGTCAGAGCCGCCCCAGCGAGTCGTTCCGCACGAGGATTATAGCGTCGTTGCGGCGCGATGACAGGGACAGGCCGAGTTTTTTCGCGCCCCGAGCGCCCTCGACCGTCCCTCCTGCCGTCCGTCTTCAGCCCCCGGCCAGCCACCGGATCGTCTCGGCGTAGGGCCGTAGGAAGCCCGCCAGAGCGTCGTAGAACAGCATCACCACGACCGACCCCAGCGCCAGCCATGGCCCGTACGGTAGCTCCCGCTGGCCGCGGGTCGCCCACAGGTAGAGCGCCCAGGCGAGCCCGAAGAAGGGCGCCACGAAGAAGGCGATCGATGGCACGACCCATCCGGTGGCCGCCCCGACGGCAGCCAGGATGTGTACGTCGCCGAGGCCCATCGCCTCCTTTCCGAAGGCGAGCGTTCCGAGGATGCGCATGCCCCAGATCCAGAGCCCCCCGACGAGGTAGCCCAGCAGGGCCGACCCGCCGCTGAGGAGGCGCGGCGCCAGTTCGCCGTGCACCTTGGGATCCAGCAGGCCTCGCCAGACATCGCCCACCGCCGGGACGTACCGCAGCAGCAGGCCGGTGCCGATGCTCAGCACGATCGCCGGGGTGAGGAATACGACCTCGTGCAATATCTCCCTTCTGGGACTGACCCCGTGCTCGGCCGTTATGGCAACGCTCCTGGGGCGGGGCCGGTCGGCCTTGCCGCTCGACGGTCCTTTGCTCTTGCCCTTGCCGGCTGAGGACTTGGGCTGGGCCATGTTCGGCCCCGAGGGCGGCTCTTCGGCGTCGAGGAAGCTGACCTGTATGACCCCCGCCCGCTGGAGCAGCACGGCCACCAGGAGCCCCAGGGCGGCGGCGAAGCCGATGCCGGCCATGTCGGCGGAGATCGCCGGCATGAACCCGTGAGGCCTGAACGCCGCAAGCCCCACGCCGAGGATCGAGCACACCCACATGACCTCAAGCGGTATGAGCCAGACTTCGATATCGACGGCCGAACAGACGAGCAGGCCACACAGCAGGGCGGCGTGGGCGGCGAACATCGGCCAGGCGTCGACGAACTGCCCAGCCCCGTCACGGACGTCCAGCAGGAAGTAGCACGCATACAGGCCCGAGACCAGCACCGCCGTGGCGATCTCGATCAGCAGGTACCTCGGCGATATGCGGGCATTGCAGCTGTGGCAGCGGCCCCGAAGCAGCAGCCAGCTCAGGATCGGGATGTTGTCATACCACCGGATCGGCCGGCCACACGACGGGCAGTGACTGCCCGGGAAGACGATGCTCTCGCCTCGCGGGAGGCGGTAGATGAGGACGTTCAGAAAGCTGCCAATGCACGCGCCGAGCACGAACAGCGCGATCAGCCAGAAGACACCCATGGGCAGACCTCGGACCGGCGAGGCCGCGGATGGTCGTCCGTAACCTGCCGAAAGAGCCGCAGCGGCGTGATCCTAACCGCTCGAACAGCGCTATTCTACCCCGGACGCGACCGGCGAGAAGACGCGAAGCGTACGCGCCATCGTGCGCATCCTGTCGGCGGCCCCGGCGTCGTCGGGCGCCACGGCCGTCAGCCTCACGAGCCGGCGCTCATGCACCGCTGCCATCGCCACCACCGTCAGGGGCGCCTCGCCCCCCGTGAGCTTCCAGATGAACAAGGCGCCCGGGACGTTGTCCGGGAGCGTCACCTGGTCGCGATCAGTGAGCTGATAGCCCGCCAGCGAGTTCTTCAGGTTCGCCAGGATGGCCGGCAGCAGCTCCTCGAAGGACACCGGCTGGCGGAGCGGCGTGATCTCGACGGTCACGCGGCCGCCCTCGAGCGACGCGAAGGTTACGGCCCCGGATCCCTCACCGGCTGCCTCCTGGCGGGCAAAGCCGGGCGGCACGTCCAGGCTGAAGCCGTTCTCACGGTCCTTGTAGCTGTTCGTATCCTTGGCCGGCCTCGGCCAGCCCAGCCCGTGGAGGCGAGCCGGCACCGTCGGGGGGCGTCCGTCGCCGGGGCGGAACCGCACGACGGTCGTCGTCTCCGTCGCCGCGCGATGCAGCAGGCCCTCGTGCCGGAACGCCACCGACACCTTCTGCGATGCGTTCAGCCAGCGGCCCGTTCGCGTGTCGATCCAGTACGTCGCCGTCACGGCCGGTCGGACTTCCACGCCCGTGATGCGGGCGGCAAGCTGCAGTTCGGCCTCGACCCTCGCCACGCCGTCCAGCACGGAGGCGAGCCGGAAGCGTGCGGTCTGGACGCGGCTGCCGATGCGCTGACCGGCGGGATCGGACCGGGCCCAGCGGTCGATCGCCTGGCGTGAGGGCTCCCACGAGTGCCCGATGCGCACGGGCTCAGCGGGCATGAGCCCGGCCAAGCCTTCGGGAAAGGCCAGGAACCGCCGGTGCCCCAGCAGCAGCGCCTTCACCAGCTCCACCTGCAGGCTCGAGAGCGAGGCCATGTCCGGGCTGGCGACGGTTGCCGGGTCGCCCTCGAAGGTGCCGTCGTCGCGACTGGCCACCGCGCAGACCGTCTTCAGGTGGACCGTCTTCGAGAAGGCGAACCGGCTCGGCTGCGTGGAGGACTCCCGCTGAACGGCGCCGTCGAGGTACTGGAGGAACTTGGCGACGCGCCCAGCGCTGTTGGTCGCCATCACGGACTGGCGCAGTCTTGCCGACCGCGTGCTGTGCTGGTCCTGGACCAGCTTGCCGTCCGTCGTCCAGACGCTCGTTGTCACCGACCGCCGTGCTTCTGTCTCCACCATGTCGCCGACTTGGAACGTCGGCCGGCGGCTCAGGCTGCACTCCTCGGCCGACGGCGGCGTGCATCCCGACAAGACGGCCAGCACGCAGCCGCCCGCCGCCAGAAGCCAGCCTTTGACCTGCCACATGTCCCGGTCCTCGCTTCGGCGCCCGAGCGCTAGGCCTTGCCGCGCCCCTTCATCTGGAGCCCAAGCAGCCGGATGAATCCGGTCGCGTCGGCGGGCGTGTAGTCCTGGCCCATCGTGAAGCTCGCCAGCGACGTCGAGTAGAGGCTGTTGGGGCTGGTGACGCTGGCGATGGTGGCCCGGCCCTTGAGGCACTTCACGCGGACGGAGCCCGTCACGTTGCGCTGTGTCCGGACGATGAACGCGTCGAGCGCCTCGCGCAGCGGGCAGAACCACTGCCCGTTGTAGACCATCTCGGCGTACCTCAGCGCTACCTGCTGCTTGTAGTGCGCCGTCTCGCGGTCCAGCGTTATGCTCTCCATCGCCCGGTGGGCCTCGTACAGGATCGTCCCGCCCGGCGTCTCGTAGGCGCCGCGACTCTTGATGCCCACCAGGCGGTTCTCGACAAGATCGACCTGGCCGACGGCGTGCTTGCCGCCGACGGCGTTGAGTTTCGCGATGAGATCGTGGCCGTGCAGGCAAACGCCGTCGAGCGCCACGGGCACGCCGCGCTCGAAGTCGATCTGCACGTACGCCGGCTTCACCGGGGCCTTCGAAACCGGCACGCTCATCATCCACAGC
>CAZMDT010000148.1:0-7460 GCA_964564965.1 uncultured Planctomycetaceae bacterium
AGATCCACTTGATCTCGTGGCGGGGATTGGGGATGGAGGGCACGCTGTGGGCGCAGGACAGCGTGGAGGTGTTCGCCGCCGAGGCGGTCGGGACGGACAACCGCTACCAGCTCGTGATGACCAGCGGTGCGGACCCGAGGCAGCATGGCAAGCCGCGCCACACGTTCTACGACCATCGCCAGGGCGCCGACGCCATGCCGGCTCTCGCGGCCGACCTGGCCTCGACGGTCAGCGGCGCGTCGTACGTCATCGAGGCCCGGCTGCCGTGGACGAACCTGGGCGTCAGCCCCGCCCTGGGGCGCACCGTCGGCCTTCAGTTCTACGTCAACGACAGCGACGACGAGCCCGGCAAGACCAAGGCCGTGTGGTTCCCGCGCGATGAGACCCACCGCGACCCCGGGGCGATGTACGCGCTGCGCCTCTCCGGGCGCGCCTCGCCGCCCGTGACGGCCGCCGCGAGCGCCGGCTTCTATCGCCAGAGCCAGTCGCGCGTGGACGTGCTGGCCCCGGGCCGAATGGCGGGAAAGACCGCCGAGGTCCGCCGCGGCTCGAAGGTCCTTGCCGCCACGAAGCTCGAGGCAAAGGCGGGCTGGGCCGTCGGCAAGGTGGCCTTCCCGCTGCCCCCGATCGGCAAGCCGTACGGCCCGCTGGCCGTGTGGGTCGACGGCGCGCCGGTAACCGCCCTCGAGCTGCCGGACGCCGACGAGATGCGCGCCGAGGCCTTCGCCGACGCCTGGCTCCGCTTCCATCCGGTGTTCACGGGCGAGACGCTGCCCGAGATCGACTTCTGGTACCCCGGCTGGGCCGAGCAGCTTTCCGGCGGCTACGACATCCAGGTGACGTACTTCGGCGCCGACGGCGAGAAGGTGACGCGCGCCGCCGCGCCCGGCCGCTACGGCGCGCACGTGGTCATCACGCCGAAGGTCGGCCGGCCGCGCGAGCACATGATCACGCTCTACCGGGCGCCGCAAGACGTGAACTGGCGGGAGTGGGAATGGGAGGACTTCCAGGGCACGCTGCCGGAGGGGCTCGGGGTGGCGCCCGAGGTCGCCCGGGCGCGGCGCCACGAGATCGCCGACTTCATGAAGTGGCGCCTGTTCGACAGCACGCGGCTGGAATGGTTCTGCGGGGCGCTGCTGGCGGACCTGGCCGAGCGCACGCCCGGCGACACCGCCCGCACCCGGCGCGACAGCGCCTGGGCGAGGGACCAGAAGTGGTGGTACGAGGTCGGCAAGCGGCACGGCTTCCGCAGGCCGCTGCGGCATGGCCTGCTCCTGCCCGAAGGCTACGACCCAAGCGGCGACAAGCGCTACCCGCTCGTGCTGTTTCTGCACGGGGCGGGCGAGCGCGGCGACGACATCGAGCTGGCCGGCAGGAACGCCATCCCCGGCATCAAGGAGCAGACGAAGAAGCACCCCGCCATCGTCGTCTGGCCGCAGTGCCCGACGGACAAGTGGTGGGACGACTACGTCTACGACCTGTCCGACCTGCTCGATGAGATCGCCAAGAAGTACCGCGTCGATGAGAACCGCATCTATCTCACCGGCCTGAGCATGGGCGGGTTCGGCTCGTGGACGCTGGCGGCGCGTTTCCCGGGCCGCTTCGCGGCCGTGGCGCCGATCTGCGGCGGCGGCGACCCCAAAGACGCCGCCCGGCTGAAGGACCTGCCCATCTGGGCGTTCCACGGGGCGAAGGACCCCACCGTTCCGCTGAAGGCGAGCACGGAGATGGTCGAGGCGATTCGGGCAGCCGGGGGGCGAAACGTGGCGATCACGATCTATCCTGAGGCCGGGCACAACTCGTGGAGCCCGACATACGCCGACCCGCGCCTGTACGAGTGGCTGTTCGCCAACGCGCGAGGCAGGGGCAACAGGAACCCGCCCAGCACGCAGCCGGCGACGCCGAAGTAGGCCCGCGCGCGGACGGCGTGCTGCCCGCACCATTGCCGCATGAGGGCGAGACAGGCCTCGTAGTCGCCGCGGCCGAAGAAGACTTCCCGCCGACGGTTGCCCCGCTGGGTGATGTGGTGCGGCAGGTCCGGGACGATGGCTCCTGCGATCCGTGGCACGCGCAGAAGGCCACCGCCGAGCCCTGGTTGGGCCCATAATGAGTATGATGTGCCCAGAACCTATCATGTCCCCAGAACCCCCGGGTGTATAATTACGCCGTGGGATCGAAACGACACGGCCCCTCAGGGATCGGCTTGGGTCCGGACAGCACGGACGAAGGAGAGCAGCCATGAAGCGGCTACTGGTGTTGGCGGTGGCGGGCACGGTGGTTCTGGGGCTGATCGATGCCGGGGTCGCCCTGGCCGGCAAGGGCAAGAAGCAGGAGCGGAAGGTCACCATCGACCAGGTTCCCGCCGCCGTGAAGGCCACCATTCTCAAGGAGGCCGGCGAGAACAAGATCGCGGAGATCGAGGAAATCAGCGTCGGCGGCGCGGTCGCCTTCTACGAGGCGGAATGGAAGGCCGACGGCAAGGAGACCGAGATCAAGGTCGCCCCCGACGGCACGCTCCTGAAGAAGAAGGTTGAGGCCGACGACGGGGACGACGACGACGATTAAGCGTTCGCGGCGGCGCCGACGATCGCGGGCCGCCTGCCCGCGGCGCGCGGCCTGTTGAAGGCAAGCATCCGCGCAGCCGGCTCCAGAGAGGGGCCGGCTGCCTGCGTTTGGGATCAGGGCGTGGGGCGACGGAAGGGTCGAGGCAATCAGAACCGGGCCAAGGAGTCGCATGATGAGGCGATCTCCGTGGGTGGTAGCGCTCTTCGTGATCGGCAGCGGGCTCGCGGAACCCGTGCTGGCCCAGCCGGCAGGTCCGTCAGTGCCGGGCGGCTTCCATTTCACGGTGGCCGGCGACCCCCGCTCCAACGTCGTCGGGTTTGCCGCGGTGGCGCAGGCCATCCGGACCCAGGTGGGCGGCGCCGGCGTGTTCCACGTGTCCATCGGTGACAACACCCCGCCCTCGAAGATCCGCGCCGTCATCGACGAGCAGTTCGGGGCATCGACGGTCTGGTTTCCCGGCGTGGGCAACCACGAGACCCGCGACGCGACGATAATGGCGTGGCTCCGGGAGGAGTACGACCGGGGACACGACGACCGGCCCGCCCTGAAAACGCACACGAACCAGGACGGCCCCGCCGGGTGCAAGCAGACCACGTATTCATGGGATCGCGGCAACGCCCACTTCATCACGATCAACGAGTACTGGGACGGCGGGACGCGCCCCGGCAGCGACGCCGCCACCGGCGGTGACATCCGGCCGGAGTTGCTGAAGTGGCTGGCGGGCAACCTCAAAGCGAATCGCAAGCCGGTCGTGTTCGTGTTCGGGCACGAACCGGCCTATCCGCAGGCCCCGCGTCATGCCACCACCAGCCTCAACTTCAGGCCGGCCGATCGCGACGCGTTCTGGAAGCTGCTCGAAGCTCACGGGGTCCAGGCGTACGTCTGCGGGCATACGCACTTCTACTCCCGCTACCGCGGCAAGGGCGGCAAGACCTGGCAGATTGACGTGGGCAACGCGGGCAGGACCAGCAGCCCCAGGGAAGGCAAGACCTTCCTCAACGTCACCGTCAGCCCCACGAAGGTGCAGTACGACGTCTGGCGGGACGGAGGAGGCGACGCGTTCAAACTGGCCGAATCGTGGGCCGAAACCCTCGCGGCGGGAGAGCCGCAACCGTCCAGCCGCACCGCGGGCCGCGAAGGCGGCAATCCTCCCGCGAGGCCCTGAGAGGCGGCGAGGAGGCCGGGGAGGGCGCCCGCCCCGCCCGTCAGATCGCGGCGTCGATGAGCCGCTGGCAGAACACCAGGTCGTCGCGGGTCTGCTCGGGCGTCAGCCGCAGCGGCTTCCCCTTGGCCAGCACGTCATAAAAGTGCAGCCACTCGGCGTGGAAGGCGTTCCGCCCGCCGCCGTAGTCCTCCTCCCACTCCGTGCCGTCCTCCGCGATGAAGCGGATCCTGGCCGTGTCGCGCCCGAACGTGATCGTGCCGTCCTTGGCGAACACCTCCATCTGCGGCGTCGCCTGCGAGCGGAACCCGTACGCCATCGCCAGGTGGCCGGCGATTGCGCCCGGGAACTCGAAGTTCGCGATGATCGTGTCGTTCGCGCCCAGCGCCCGGTCCACGCGGAACACCCGCGACTGCACCCTCCGCGGCAGGCCGAACGCCTCCCGCAGCGGGTTGGCCGTGTGACAGCCGCCCTCCAGCAGGTACCCGTACGTCAGGCGCCGGTCGTGACGCCACTTCGAGTAGTAGTACTTCGTGATCGTGTGCGGGCACATCTTCCAGAACTGGTGCAGCTCGACCATCCGCGGCTTGCCGAACGGCCAGGCGTTCGCCCGCGCCATCTCGCGGAGCCGCTCATACGCCGGAATGAAGAAGAAGTTCTCGGCGACCATGTACGTGCAGTTCGTCCGGCGCCAGAGGCGCACGAGCTTCCGCGCCTCCTCGACGGTGTTGGCCATCGGTTTCTCGGCCATCACGTGCTTGCCCGCCCGCAGCGCGTCGGCCACCACGGCCGCCGCCTCGAACGGCGGCACGGCGATCAGGACGGCGTCCACGTCGGGCCTGTCGAGCAGGCGGCGGTGGTCGTCGTGGACGGCCGGCGTGCCGGGAAGCCTCGCGGCGATCTTCTCGGCCCTCGCCGGCAGGACGTCGGCGACGGCGACGACGCGGAACTTCCGCCGCTCCTTCAGGAGGACGGGAACGTGATTGTCCCGGACGATGATGCCCGTGCCGATGATGCCCAGTCGAATGGCGCCCATGGGGCGATGCTCCTTTGCCGGGCGGACCGGCGAGGGTCCCGCTGCGCCGGCAGAGGATACCCGTGCACCGCTCGACCCGTCAACCGGCGCAATTGCGCGTGAACGGGCCCCGAGGGGCTGCTACGATGCCGGCGGGGCGTTCGCCGCACGCAGCGGCACACGGGAGCAGGCGGCATGGGCACCGGCGAGGAGCGCGTTCGCATCGGGGTGGTGGGGTACGGGTTCGGGCGGCACCACGTGCGGACGCTGGCCAACCTGCCCGGGGCGAACCTGGTGGGCGTGGCCGACGGCGCCAGAGGCGATGAGCTGGCCGCCGCGGCAGCGCAGTACGGCTTCACGCCCTTCGACAGCGCCGCGGAGATGATCGAGCGCGTGTCCCTCGACGCGATCAGCGTGTGCGTGTCGCCGAAGTATCGCCGGGAGGTTCTCGCGGCCGGCGTGCAGGCCGGCCTCGCCATGTTCGTCGAGAAGCCCTGGGCGAGCAACGCCGCGCACGCGCGGGAGCTGGCCGAGGTGTGCCGCCCGTCCCGCCGGCCGGTGATGGTCGGCTTCAGCTTCCGGTTTCATCCGGCGATCGTGAAGCTCCGGTCGCTGCTCGCCACCGACCTCGGCGCGGTGCGCATGCTCAACGGGCAGTACGCGTTCGGCTGGCTCCCCCCGCCGGAGCACTGGCTGTGGGACCCGGACAACGGCAACGGGTTCATCAACGAGAACTCCTGCCACCTCCTGGACGCGGTGTGCAGCCTCATGGGCCGGCCCGTGCGGGTCTTCGCCGAGGGCGGCAACTTCCTCGGCCGCCCCGCCGAGGAGGCCGCGACGATCACGCTGCGATTCGAGCGCGGCGGCATCGCCTGTCTGTCGTGCGGGGGCATCGGCGCCCGCGCGTTCGCCGAATACCCGCACATCAGCGTGATGACGGAGAACGGCCAGGCGGAGCTGATCGGCGCCGACCACGTGTGGCGGGAACTCCGCTGGGCGTGCCCAAGCGACGAGGCCGTCCGGCGGCTCGTCGCGCCGCCGGAGCAGCTTGGCGCGACGCGCTACACGCACGCGTTCGAGCGGTTCCTCAAGTGCGTGCGGGATGGCAGCGGCGCCCCCGCGACCGTCGAGGAGGGGGTGCTGTCGGTCGACCTGGCCATGGCGGCGGTGGCATCGGCCCGGTCCGCCCGGCCGGTGGCGATGTGACGACGTTCGAGGCGACTTCGCGAAAGGAAGCGGCCATGCGACTGGGACTCGAAGCAGGCAAGCACACGCTTGAGCTGGCGGAGGAGCTGGGGATTCGCGGCGTGCCGGTTGGCGGCGGGGCGCTCGTCGAGCAGGGGCCGGAGGCGGCGCTGGCGCCGTTGCGCCGGCGTGGGCTGGCGGTGTGCCAGATCGGCGCGTTCGGCTTCAACCCGCTTTCGGCCGACGCCGCGGCGGCCCGCGGGCAGGCGGACCTGCTGCGAAAGACCATCCCGCTGGCGCCCCGGACGGGCTGCCGGTACATCGTGATCGGACCGGGCAACTACCACCCCTCGGGCTTCGCGCACTTCGACCCGCGGAACTTCACCCCGGCGGCGATCGAGGAGTTCGCCGAGGCGCTGAAGCCTTTCGTCGCGCTGGCGGAACGGCACGACGTGTGCCTGTCGATCGAGCCGTACTTCAAGGGCGTCGTCCGCGGCCCGGCGCAGTTCCTCGCCGTGCACGAGCGTGTCGGCTCCGACGCGCTGCGTGCGAACGTCGATCCGTCCAGTCTGTATACGTTCCGGGAGGCGCTCGATCCGTCGGCGACGGTGCGGGACGTCTGCACCGGCCTCGCCGGGCACTACGGGCTGGTGCACCTCAAGGAAGTGGGCATCGAGGAGGGCTTCCACCTGCACATGGCCCTCAAGCCCATCGGAGAGGGCCGCACCGACTGGGCCGAGCTGCTGCGCCTCGCCGCCGGACACATTCCCGACGACAGTTGGGCCATCCTCGAGCACGTGCTGTCGCCGGAGGAGGGGCGGCGGAGCTGCGAGCGCCTTCGCGCCGCGGCCGAGAGGGCGGGCGTTGCGCTCGACTGACGCGGCGGTGCGGAGCCGCGGAGGCAGCGGCGGAAACGGCGAGGACTCTCAGCGGCCGGCAGTCGGCCTTCAGCCGTCCCGCCTGCGTCCCGGCGCGCCGGGGCGTCGGCGGGCCTTCGGCCTATGGCCTGGGCATCTGGCAGTTCCCGGCGCCGGGGTCGCGGGCGCGACACTTCCCTGGCCCCCGGCCGGGGCGAGGGGCTGAATACGCTCCGCAGGAATCTGCAACAATATGCTTGATTCGTCCGCGTTCATAGGTTATATAGACAACATTCCAGAGCGGAGTACCGGAATGCCGGAATATCGGAAGACGGGAAGGCCGGCAGATCGGATCTACTGGAGACACCGATGGAAACACCGAGTTCCGGCGCGCCGGGGCATGCCGTAGCGCGGAGGTGAAAGATGCGTCGAGAGCGTATGGGCGAGGTCCTCGGAACGTCGATGGATAGCAATCCGTCGGCGTGGCCCGCAGGGCGAACCATCGCCAAAGACGGCGGTTTTGATCTATATTTGGACTTGCCAAATGAGAAAACGCGCGCCTTGTGCGAAGCAGAATTGATAAGCAATTGTCCTGCAACGGCTTGTGGCAAGACCGATGCGCAAGAATGCGCAAGAATGCGCAAGAATGCGCAAGAATGCGCAAGAACGCGCAAGA
>CAZMDT010000149.1:0-2004 GCA_964564965.1 uncultured Planctomycetaceae bacterium
AGTGCCCCAGCACGTGCACGAGGACGAACGTGAACGCCAGGCCGCCGAGGATGTACCACTGGTACTGGCGGAAGAACGACAGTGGGCGGAACAGGACAATGCTGCCCGACGGGAGGCGGCCCTCGTCGATGCCCCAGCGTGCCAACTGGGCATAGTCGAACATGAAGCAGTTCGGGCTGCGCTTCTGCACGTCCATGAACTCGGGGCGCCGCCCCTCCAGCAGAATGCCCAGCACCATCTCCGCCGCCCGCTCGCCCTGGAAGCGCCCGCTGTTGAGCTTCCCCCCGACGATGCCGAGCCCCAGCCACAGGTCCGCCAGGCCGTAGAGCGGCACCGTCGACGCCTTCGAAATCTGCGGGTAGCCCTCGTGATACGGGATGTACGTGCCGTCCTTGTCGCGCAGCCAGACGGTGATGATGGCGGCTGCGTCCGCCGGCATGGCGCGGAGGTGCTCGAGCAGCTCGCCGTGCGACAGGTCCTCGCCGTTGAGGTACTCGAAGGTGAGGTGCGGGTAGTCCTCGGCGGCGCGGGCGATCTCGCGGCGCTGCCCCCGCCCGGTGGCGGTGTCGTCGCTGATGACGGCGATCCGGCGCGTGCCCGGGTGCAGCGAGAGGATCAGGTCGATGGTCGGCTTGATGTCGAGGGTCTCGATGAGCCCCGTGTAGCCCCGCTTGCCGGCGAGCATGGCGTCGGCGAAGTCATTCACGCCGCAGAACACCACGGGCACCTCGCCGAACAGCGCGTCGCGATGCGCCAGCAGAAACGTCAGGGCGTTGTCGTCCGACGAGACGATCGCGTTCAGCCGGACGTCCCCGTACTTGTGCGCCATCAACTGGCGGAACAGCTCGACCGCCGCCGCCTCCGGGTGGCGCTTCGTGTCCATGTACTCCACGTACAGCTCGAGGTTGTCGATCCGCGCAGCCAGTGCCTTCTTGACGGCCGCCACCACGTCGTCCGTCCACTGGTACCCCTTGTGGTACGAGTTCAGGATGAGCACGCGCGTGCTTCCGGGCGCCTCGGTGTCCTGCGCGGCGGCGGGCGAAGCGCCCCCGGCCGCCGCGAGGAGCAGCATCCCCGCGATGCGCGCGCCAAGGCGGCTGCCAAAAGCAGCGATTCGCCACGCAAGACCGGGGGCCGTGTGCCTCACGCCGAAGCCTCCGACCCAGGCAAGGGGTTGACCTGCCGGACCCCAGCAAGTCTAGTCCGGGGAGGGCGGGTTTGCAACCGCGGCCGGCGCCCGGCGGCGCCCGCCAGGAGCGTTAGCAGCATGCCCGGTGTCGACATCATCGCGTTTCTCGCCCAGGCGGTGTTCGTGTCCTTCTCGGGCGTGCTCGCGCCGGGGCCGGTGACGGCCGCCACGCTCGGGCTCGGCGCACGCCGCCGCCATGCCGGCGCCCTCGTGGCGGTGGGGCACGGCATCGTCGAGCTGCCGCTGATGGTGCTGATCGTGCAGGGCGTCGGCGCGGTGTTCGAACGCCCCTGGGTGAAGGCGGGCATCGGGCTGGCCGGCGGGGCGATGCTCATCGTCATGGGCGTGGGCATGCTGCTCCAGGCCCGCCGTCCGGTAGCGGTTTCGGCCGCCGCCCCCCGCCGCGGGCCCGTGCTCACCGGCATCATCCTTTCGGCAGGCAATCCGTACTTCCTGCTCTGGCGCTGGTGACCAAGGCCCGGGAGCTTGGCATCGTCGCCTTCGCGCTCTTCGCCGTGCTGCACTGGCTGTGCGACCTGGTGTGGCTGGAGGCGCTGAGCTGGACGAGCTTCAGGGGCACGCAACTGCTCGGGGCGCGAAGCCAGCAGGTCGTGGTGGGCGTCTGCGGGGCGGCGCTGGGGGCGCTGGGGGGCTGGTACGTGTACCGCTCCGGCGCGGACGCGGCCGGCCTGGTCGGCTGAGCCCCCCCCGCGCAACCGTCCGCCGGGCGACCTTGCTACCGGGCGTACTCCACGCAGCGCAGCTCGCGGACGACCGTCACCCGCACCTCGCCGGGGTACTCGATCTCGTCCTCG
>CAZMDT010000149.1:2014-7428 GCA_964564965.1 uncultured Planctomycetaceae bacterium
ACTCACAACGCATACGAAATCTAACTCCTCCTCTACTCTTCGGTCGATTTCGCGTGCAATCTAGCCGGAGAGGCGGTCGTCCACGTTGTCGGCATCGACGAGGACGCGGATCTCGCGCCCCGCCTGGATCGCGTACGCCTGGCGGACGCCCTCGAAGCTCGTGGCGATGCCCTCGAGCTTCTCCAGGCGCTGCACGTAGCGCTCCAGCGTCTCCCGGCGCGCCCCGGGGCGCGAGGCGCTGATCGCGTCGGCCGCCGAGACGATCGGCGTGTAGAAGCTCGTCGCCTCCACGTCGCCGTGGTGCCCGGCGACCGCGTTGATGACCTCCTCCCGCTCGCCGTAGCGCTTGCACAAGTCCGCGCCGATCTGAGGGTGCCCCCCCTCCACCTCGTGGTCCACCGCCTTGCCGATGTCGTGCAGCAGCCCGCACCGCCGGGCAAGCTGCCCGTTCAGCCCCAGCTCGTCGGCCATGATCTGCGACAGGTACGACACCTCCAGCGAGTGCTTCAGCACGTTCTGCCCGTAGCTGGTGCGGAAGTGCAGCCGCCCGAGCAGGTCGATCAGCTTGTTGTGCAGCCCGCGGACGTTGGCCTCGATCATCGCCTGCTTGCCGTGCTCGGAAACCTGCTTCTTCACGTCCTTCTCGGTGGCGGCCACCACCTCTTCGATCCGCGTGGGGTGAATCCGCCCGTCCTGGATGAGCTTCTCCAGCGAGCGCCGGGCGACCTCGCGGCGGACCGGGTCGAACGCCGACACCACGACCACGCCGGGCGTGTCGTCGACGATGACGTCGACGCCGGTGGCCTTTTCGAAGGCCCGGATGTTGCGCCCCTCCCGGCCGATGACGCGGCCCTTCATGTCGTCGGAGGGGATATCGATGGCGGAGACGGTCGCCTCGCAGGTGTGGTCGGCGGCGTAGCGCTGGATCGCCGTGATGATGATCTCTCGGGCGCTGTTCTCGGCGGTTTCCTGGGCCTCTTCCAGCCGGTGCTGGATGAGCTGGGCCGTCTCCTTCTGCATCTCCTTCTCGACGCGCCCCAGCAGCAGGTTGCGGGCCTCGTCCAGCGTGAGGTTCGCCACCTTCAGGAGCTGCGACTTCTGCTGGGCGATCAGCTCGTTGAGGTGGCGGTCCTTGGTGGCCAGGGACTTCTCGCGCTCCGTGACGGCCTTCTGGGCCGCCTCCACCATCCGCTCCTTCGAGTTGATCGTCTCGAGCTTCTGGTCGATCAGATCCTCACGCTTGGAGAGGCGCTTCTCCTCCTCGCGGAGCTCGCGGCGGGTGATCTCGGTGTCCTGGTCGAACTTCTCGCGGCGGCGGATGAACTCGCTCTGCGCCTCCGCCTCGGCCTTGGCCTTGATCTTCTCCGCCTCCGCCTCGGCGGCGGTCTTGATGGCGCCGAGCTCCTTCTCCTCTTTCTCTCGGCGGCCCCGCTCGATCAGCTTCATCACCAGCGCTGTCAGCACCACAATGGTGATGGCGGCGGCGAACTGCAGCGCCACCGTCTGTCCGCCGGTCAGGGCCAGGAAGAATGCAGCGGGCTTCATGGCACGTTCCTTTCCACAGGAGCCGTGCCGAGAAGCAGCTCCCCACGACAAGCAGGCCCGCGTCGGCGCCGGAGGCGGCGCCGGGCGTGACCGTCAGGTCTGATTCACGCAAGCCGCGCCCGGGGAAGACGACCCAGACACGTCGGGCAACAGCCCCCCGACGTCATCGGTCATGGCTGCCGGTGCAGCGCACCCATCCGCCCGACCTGGAGCCCCCAGCTCACGGGCGGTCCCGAGGATATCCGCAGCACTGTGCAACCCGATCCTATCCTTCCTGTGCGTTGGCTCATGTGAATTCTATGACCCGAGGGCCTCGTCCCCGAGGGACGATTCGCCGGCGCCCGGCACGACAGTGCCCTTTGCTCCACGAGTCTCCCAGAAGGGCGGCATCCGCCGTGCGCTCGCCCGCCGATGGCCCCAGGGGGCCTGCGGACGTGACGCCGTTTGCCCGACGGCCTGCTTGTCAGGACTTCTCGGCCGTCGCTACCTGAATAGCCTTCCGGCCGGGCAGGCGGCCCCGCTGGCGACCCGCACCGGCTTCTATAACTACTACTGATGATAAGCCGGCGGGGTTTGGCAAGTCAAGCGGAATCCGGCCACGACAATATATGGCAGACTCAAGCCATTGACAAGAAAACAGTTACATCATGAGCCGCCGGCAGAATACGCCGCATTGACCTCGGCGAAATCCCTCTTGTCGGCCGCCCGCGGCGTCAGCGGCCCTGAAGCGACTTGATGACGTGGTAGACGGCCTGGGTGCCGCTGCGTCCGTGGCCAAGGGCGCTGGCGGCCCGGAACAGGGCCTCGGCGACCGCGGCCGTCGGAAGGGCGGCGGCGTTGTCGCAGGCGACCTCGTGCGCCATCCGGAGGTCCTTCAGGAGGTAGTCCACGAAGAAGCCCGGCGCGTCGTCGCCCGCCATCATCTTGGGCGCGAGGTTAGCCAGTTGCCAGCTCCCGGCGGCCCCGCCCGCCACCGCCTGGAGCACCGCCTGCTGGTCCACGCCCGCCGCCGCCGCGAAGCACAGCGCCTCCGCCGCCGCCAGGCAGTTGATGGACACGAGGAGCTGGTTGCACAGCTTGGCCACGTAGCCGGCGCCGTGCCCGCCGCAGAGGGTGATCGTCTTGCCCATGGTCTCGAGCACGGGGCGGACGCGCTCGAAGTCGGCCGGCTCGCCGCCGCACATGATGCTCAGCGTGCCCGCCTGCGCGCCCACGTCGCCGCCCGAGATGGGCGCGTCGACGAACCCGGCGCCCCTCGCGGCCAGCGCCGCGGCGCACCGCGCCGCCACCGACGGGGCGACCGTCGAGTGATCCACCACCGTGGCGCCCTCCCGCGCGCCCGCGATCACGCCGCGCGCCTCATCGAGCACCACCTCCAGCACGTCCGGCGAGGCCGTCACGCACGTCAGCACGATGTCGCTGGCACCGGCCACGCCCGCGGGGCTTTCCGCCACGGCCGCCCCGGCCTCGCGAAGCGGCTCGCACTTCGAGGCCGTCCGGTTGAACACCGTCAGCGGGTAGCCCGCCTTCAGCACGTTGCGCGCCATGGGCACGCCCATGATCCCCAGGCCGATGAACCCCACGCGCGGCTGGTTCGCCTTCGTCATTGGGTGTCGCTCCCTTCCCGGCGCGGCGGCGCCTCGTTGAGCTTCCATCGCTCGCCCTCGATCAGCGGCGTCTGGAAGGCCGAGGCGATCCGCCCGGTCTTCTCCAGGTGGTCCAGGCAGGCGCGCAGGCACCCGCGCCCCACGCAGATGCCGCGGTGCCGGAAGCGCTGGTCGAGGAACTGGTAGTAGCTCGGGCGCCCGCCCTCGCCCTCCCGGCCCGTCCAGAAGGGGCTATAGCGCGGGTCCTCCCCGCTGTGGACGTGGGCGCAGGCCCGGGGGTCGAACGGCGCGTGCGAGAACTCCCGCCCGCCGATCGGCACGCGCTCGGTCCGCTCCCCGCTGCCGATGGCGCACGCCTCGCACTCCCGCACGCAGGCCATGCAGTCGTCGCATACCCGCCCCTCGTACAGCGGCGTGGGCTCCAGCAGCGCGTCGGTCAGCACGGCGAACACCCGCTGCCGCGGGCCGAACTGCGGCGTCAGGAAAACCTTCGACCGCCCCAGCTCCCCCAGCCCCGCCGCCGCGCCCACCACGCGCAGCGACAGCATTCCGTCGGGGCCGCCCGGCTGGTCGTGGCGGATCTGCCGCCCCACGTGCGGCCGGAAGGGGTTGTGCACCGGCACGGAGGTGTGCCCGTGCGCCTCCAGGGCCATCACGATCCGGCGCAGGATGCGCGGGGCCTCCGCCTCGTTGAGGAACCAGTAGCTGTCGCAGTTGTACGCCTGCCAGTAGCAGCCCTCCTCGACGGCCTTGAAGGCCCCCCGCGGCTGCCGCAGCGCGATGGCCACGACCGTCCGCGTCTGCGGCAGGATGGACCGCGGGTGCAGCGCCGGCGGGGCGCCGTCGAACCGCTCGACGGGCGCGAAGCCGACCAGGTCGGCCCCGCTGGTTAGCGCCGTCTCGCGAACGCGGTCGGTCAGGTCGGGCATGGGCTTCCTCCTCGCTGCGGCCGGGCGGGCCGTCGCCTGCGGCCGTGACAATGCGGCCGCCGCCCACTATAGTGAGGCCCCGATGACCAGGCAAGACAGGGACCCCGCCCGATGATGACGACTGCGACACTTGCGGCGAGCATTTGGACGGACTGGCTGTTCGAGGTGCGCTTCCTCGAGAACGCGGTCTGGCAGTGGCTGGCGCTGCTGGGGGCGCTGCTGGTGGCGTTCGTGGTGGGCAAGGTGGTGGCCTTTGCGCTGGGGCGGCAGGGCGAGCGGCTCCGGCAGTCCGGGCGGGCGCCGGCCGTCGGCACCATCCTCAGCGGCATGTCCCGTCCCAGCGTGATGCTGGCGCTGGCCGGCGGGCTGTACCTCGCCAGCACCTTCATGACGCTCGACGCGGTCACGTACGGCTTCTGGCTCAACGCCTGCCGGACGATCGCCGTGCTCGCCTTCGGGTGGCTGATCTTCCGAATGGTCGACGTGCTGGAGCTGTACCTTCGCCGCTGGACCTCGCGGACGCGGACGGCCCTGGACGACCAGCTCGTGCCGCTGCTGCGGAAGACGCTCCGCGTGTTCGTGGTGGTGGTGGCGGCGCTGTTCATCGCCCAGAACATCTTCCATTGGGACGTGGGGGCGCTGATCGCCGGGCTGGGCCTCGGCGGCCTGGCCTTCGCCCTGGCGGCCAAGGACCTGCTGTCCAACCTCTTCGGCTCCATCACGATCTTCGCCGACCGCCCCTTCCAGCTCGGCGACTGGGTGCGCATCAGCGGCACGGAGGGCATCGTCGAGGAAGTGGGCTTCCGCTCCACGCGCATCCGGACGTTCTACGGCGAGCTGGTGACGATGCCCAACGCGACCGTCGCCGACTCCCCCGTCCAGAACGTCTCCCGCCGGCCGTTCATCCGACGCAACCTCAACGTCACCGTCACCTACGACACCCCCCCCCAGAAGCTCCGCCGCGCCATCGGCATCGTCCGCGAGATGCTCGACGCCCGCCGGGACCACTGGGCGCCCGACCGCCCCGCCAAGGTCCACTTCAGCGATTTCAACGCCGACAGCCTCAACCTCCTCGTGGTCTACTGGTTCATCCCGCCGGACTACTGGGAGAGCCTGGCCTTCAACCACGACTTCAACATGGAGCTGCTCGATCGCTTCAACGCCGAGGGCATCGAGTTCGCGTTCCCCACGCAGACGCTCTACCTGAAGCAGGACTCCCCCCTGTCGGCCGACGTGATCGTCAAGCGCGAGCCGCAGCCGTAACCGGGAGGGCCGCCACATGCAGTACGCCACAGGCAAGCTCGGCCGCGTCATCGTCGCACGCGGCTTCGAC
>CAZMDT010000150.1:0-7350 GCA_964564965.1 uncultured Planctomycetaceae bacterium
AGCTCCAGCTCGGCGTGCAGACCTACGCCTTCAGCCGCAATCAGTGGCTCCCCAAGAGCGCCGCCGTCCTCACCAACAACTCCGTCCGCTTCTACGGCTGGGGCACGTTCGCCTACTGGGAGTATCCGACTGACACCACGCGCGTGTGGCAGAACCACGGCATCCTCTACGACGACGACGTACGCATCGCCGGCGCGCCCGACATGCTGTTCTGCCCCGGCGATGAGTACGACAAGGCGAAGCGATCGCACTACGAGCCCTGGCCGACGGGGGTGGCCTGGCCGGGCGGCTCGGCGCGCATCGTCACCAGCTACAGCTTCAGCCCGTACGTCTATCCCTACGAGCCCGCCGGCGGGCCCGCCTACGGGGACGACAAGGAGGAGGGCAAGAACCGCACCTACACAAGCTGGCAGCCGCGATCCTACTGGAAGTACCGCGAGATGGCGGGGTCCAAGATCGTCCTGATGGACCGGCTCACCTGGCCGGCCCACGAGGACTCCAACGGCTGGAACGTGGCCTATGCCGACGGCGTCGTGCAGTTCCGGACGAGCCGTATCGCCTCCCAGGCCGTCGAGCAGTTCGGGGGGAGCCTGGGGCACGGGGACTATTACGAGGAGTTGCACGCTTCGCTCTGGGACCTGGAGCAGTAGGGCCGCCGGCGCGCCGTGGCGCAGGCGGGCCGTGGATGCGATATGCCTTTGTGCGATCCGCCGGCGAATCTGCGGTCGGCCGGGCTGAGCCCCGGACCCCGGCGGAGCGCTCCCGCTGGTGGGCGCGGTTCTACTGGCCGAAGGGGGGCTGAGGCCGGTACCGGGCCCGCCGAGGGGCCGAAGGAAGGGGGAAATAGCTTGCCGCCGGCGCGGTTCAGGTGGATAATGTACTCCAGTATCCTCCTCTCAGGTATTTGGCAGGCGGAAGAGCATGCAGACGAGTGGTGAAGCGCCAAACCTGCACACGGCCCATGAAGCCGCCGCGAAGCTCCTCCCGACGAAGCAGCAAAGGGCCGCCGGCTTCACGTTGATCGAGCCGTTCGACTCGGGCTTCGCCCGCGCTCACGGCAAGCTGCCGGCGGCGAGGCAGCGGAAAGCCTCCGGCTTTACGCTGATCGAACTGCTCGTCATCGTCGCCATCATCGCCCTGCTGCTGCTGATCCTCGCCCCCTCGCTGGAGCTGGCGCGGGGCGTGGCCAAGCGGGTCGTCTGCGGGAGCAACCAGAAGGAGTGGGGCACCGCCTCGGCCGGCTTCGCCGCCGCCCACAGCGGCTACTTCCCCATGTCCTACTGCTCCGACTGGTCCGGCAGCTTCGCCTATCCCGTGAACATCAACCACGGCACCACGCGCGACGGCCCGGACAACATCGATGCCACGGACTTCGAGCGCTGGCGCCGCTACGGCACGACCTGGACGATGTGGAAGGAATTCGGGCTCAACAACTACATCGTCAGTTGCCCCACGCGCCCCACCATTCCCGCCGACTACGACGGCAGAGACTCCGGGAACAACTGGGGCTGGGTGTACCGGATGCACTACATGTACGTCGGCGGGCTCACCCAGCCGAAGCGGGAGGACCTGTTCTACCCCACGCACCCGCTGTTCCCCGTGCAGAGCACGTGGATGTGGGGCAGCTTCCCGCCGGCGGAGCGGCTGTCGGACGTGAACGTCGGCGACCGGATCCTGGTGGCCGACGAGGTGTACTGGGACGGGGCGGGCGCCTGGGGCGACCGGGCACGGATCAACCACGACGAGTCCGGCAGGTACGTGGACGTCAATCCGTACATCGACCGCGCCACCATCCCGGGCTACCAGCACATCACCTACGGCGATGGCCACGTCGAGGAGAAGAAGCCCGGCTACTACAACGACATGCTCACGTGGGACAACTGGTCGCTGCGGCACGCGGGCAACGGGGCGCTGTTCTACTGGGGCCCCCAGCAGCGCGGCGCGCCCATGCCCTAGCGCCGCGCGGGCGGGGGTTTGCGGGGGACGCGTCTTGGCAAGGGGGCTCTCACCGTCTAGGATGCTGCCGGCGTCAACGCCTTGAGGAGGCCGCGAACGTGCCCAAGCTCGAAATCGGCGTGCTGGTCGGCCTGGCCGACCCGAGCGTCCAGATGGCCAAGGTCACCGCGCTGGGCCTGCGGAGCTGCCAGGTCTGCTCGTGGAACCCGGACGACTGGACGCCCGCGACAGCCGAGGCGCTCGCCGCCGCCGCCGCCGAGCAGGGCGTGGAAATTTCGACCTTCTGGGCGGGCTGGCCCGGACCGGCGGCGTGGAACTTCACGGAAGGCCCGCGGACGATCGGCCTGGTGCCGGAGGCCCACCGCGAGGCGCGCGTGGCGGCGCTGAAGAAGGCGGGGGCGTTCGCGGCATCGCTGGACCTGCCGTCGATCACCACGCACGTGGGCTTCCTGCCGGAAGACCCGAACGACCCGGTCTTCGCGGCGACCGTCGAGGCGCTGCGCGAGGTCGCCGCCCGATGCGGCGAGCTGGGCATCGACTTCTGGTTCGAGACGGGCCAGGAGACCCCCGTGACGCTCCTGCGGACCCTCGAGCGCGTCGGCGGCGATAACCTCGGCGTCAACCTCGACACCGCCAACCTCATCCTCTACGGCAAGGGCAACCCCGTGGACGCCCTCGACGTGCTCGGGCGCTGTGTCCGCGGCGTGCACGTCAAGGACGGCTGCTACCCGACCGACGGCGACCACCTGGGGCGCGAGATGCCGCTCGGGGAAGGGAAGGTGGACTTCGCGGCGTTCGTGTCGCGCCTGAAGGCGCTGGGCTACTCCGGCCCGCTGACGATCGAGCGCGAGATCAGCGGCCCGCGGCAGCTCGCGGACATCCGGCGGGCGATCGAGCTGCTCGAGCCGCTCCTGTAGGAGGCCGGGCATGGGCAGGCTGCGGATCGGCATCGCGGGCGTGGGGGGCATGGGGCAGGCGCACCTGAGGAACTACCTGGGCCTCCCGGAGCTGGCGGAGGTGGTCGCGCTGGCCGACCCGGTGCCCCAGCGCCGCGAAGGCCCCATCGAGCGCGCGGCGACGAACCTCGACCTCGCGCGCGGCGCCCTCGACGCCGGGCAGGTCCGCGCCTACGACGACTGGCGCGGGCTCTGCGACGACGACGGCGTCGACGCCGTCTGCCTCGCCACGCCCAGCGACCTGCACGCCGACGCCGCCGTTGCCTGCCTCCGCGCCGGCAAGTGCGTCTTCTGCGAGAAACCGATGGCCCTGGGCCTCGACGACGCCGAACGGATGCTCGACGCCGCCCGCCGGGCCGGCCGGACGCTGATGATCGGCCACGTGCTGCGATTCTGGCCGACGTACGTCAAGGCGAAGGAGATCATCGACTCCGGCCGCCACGGGCGCGTGCTCGCCGCCTCGATGCGCCGCTACTGTACCGTGCCGGGCGGGTGGTTCGCCGAGCCGGCGCGGAGCGGCGGGCCGGCCGTGGACCTCCATCTGCATGACGTGGACGCGGCGCTGTGGTTCTGGGGCGAGCCGGCGCGTCTGACGGCCGCCGGCGCGGAGGGCGAGGCCGGCCGGTGCGTCATCCAGAGCCGCTGGGAGTACGGCCTGCCCGGCGGGAAGGTGGGCGCGGCGGGGCCCATCGTGCAGTTCGAGTGCTTCTGGGACGCCGGCACGCCGTTCGGCAGCGAGATGCGGATCGTCATGGAGGAGGCGACGCTGTGGTTCGCCTACGGCGCGGAGGAGGGGCTGGTGCTCGTCACGCCTCACGGCCGGCGGACGGTGGCGCGCGACACGGCGGGGGAGGGGCTGCGGCTGGAGGATGAGTACTTTCTGCGGTGCGCGGCCGCGGGACGGGCGCCCGAGCGCTGTCCGCCGGAGGCGAGCCTTCTCACACTGCGATACGCGCTCCGGACGCGTTGCCTCGCCACGGGCACCTGAGCGCGCCCGCCGGCCCGCCGCGGCGGGTCACATCTCCAGCGTCTCCAGGATGCGCAGGTAGCTCTCGTAGCGGCGCGGGGCGATCTCGCCCGCCTCCACCGCCGCCGTCACCGCGCAGTGGGGCTCGTGCGTGTGGGTGCAGTCGTTGAACCGGCACGCCGGGGCGTACGGCTCGAACTCCGGGAAGTACCACGGCAGCTCGGCGGCCGTCAGGCTCATCCCCAGCTCGCGGATGCCCGGCGTGTCCACGATCATCCCCCCGCCGGGCAGGTCGTAGACGGTGGCGGCGGCTGTGGTGTGGCGCCCGCGCTGGTCCTTCTCACGCACCGAGCGCGTCGCGGCGTCCGTCCCCGGGATCATGGCGTTGATGAGCGTGGTCTTGCCGACGCCGGAGGCGCCGGCGAGGACGGTGCGTTTTCCGGCGAGGGCGGCGGTCAGCGCGGCCAGCCCCTCGCCGCTCAGCGCCGAGCAAGCCAGCGCCGCCACGCCCAACTCCGCGAGGTCCGCCAGCACCGCCGGCTCCGGGGGGGCGAGGTCCGTCTTGTTCAGGACCACCATGGGCTCCAGCTCGCCGCGCTCGGCGATGATGAGGAACCGGTCGATGAGCCCGCGGCGAAGCGCCGGCTCCCGGACCGCCGCCACGATCAGCAGCACGTCCACGTTCGCCGCGATGACCTTCTCCGGCACGTCCTGGTACTGGTCGCGCCGCTTGGCGGACCAGGGGCGGGGGCGCGACAGGGCGCTGCGGCGCGGGCCGCGGCTGAGGACCATGCCGTCGGTGCGGTCCTTGTCGGTCTCGCGGCTGCCGGCGACGTGCTCGGGGCGGGTCAGCGCGACGGTCACCTCGTCGCCGACGGCCAGCGCGGTGGTGCCCTCGGGGGCGCGGAAGGTCTTGGCGATGCCGCAGAGCAGCTCCTCGCCGCGGGCGCGGACGACGGCGCCGCCGCGGAACAGCCCGGTGACCAGGCCCTCCACCCGCGGCGCGCCGGCGAGGTCGTCCTCGTCGGCCTGGGCGAAGCTCCCGCCCCGTAGCTTCACCGCCTTGCGCGACATCCGCTGCTGCTGGTGCGCGGCGTCCTTGACGCCGTCGCCTTCGCGGTACCGGCGGTCCCAGTCCTTGATCCGCCGCCCTGACTTGCCCTTGCGCCTGGCCACGGTGCGGTCATTCTCCGAGGGCCCGGGCGCAAAAGCAATCGCCCGGCTCCGCGCGCCGCGGCCGCGAGGCCAATTCGGTTGCAAACGTCCGCGCCCGCGAGCACAATCAGGCCCGAGCCTGCTGCCGGTGCGTCCGCGCCGGTCGGCGGGGCCGGGCGAGGCGTGATCGTGGTCACCAGCGACATCGAAGCTCGACGCACCCGTCCGATCGGCGTGTTCGACTCGGGCCTGGGGGGGCTGACGGTCGTGCGCGAGTTGGGGCGGACGATGCCCGGGGAGGACGTGGTGTACCTGGGCGACTCGGCCCGGGTGCCGTACGGCACGAAGTCGCTGGCGACGGTGCGGCAGTTCGCCCGGGAGGATGCGGCGTTCCTGCGGCGGTTCGGCCCGAAGCTGATCGTCGTCGCCTGCAACACCGCCTCCGCCGCCGCCATCGAACTGCTCGAGCAGACCAGCGACGTGGCGGTCGTGGACGTGATCCGTCCGGGCGTCGCGGCGGCCCTGGAGGCCGGTGACGGGCGCATCGGCGTCATCGGCACCGAGGCCACCATCGCCTCCGGGGCCTACCAGCGCGCCCTCGCCGCCGCCGATCCCTCGCGCGACGTGCTCGCCGTCGCCTGCCCCCTGCTGGTCCCCATCGTCGAGGAGGGCCGCCCGGAGGACGACCCCATCGTGCTGCACGTGCTGACCGACTACCTTCGCGGGCTTCAGCGTTTCCGCCCGTCGGCGCTGATCCTCGGCTGCACGCACTACCCGCTGCTCGCCGGGGCGATCGGCAAGCTGATGGGCCCGGACGTGCCGCTGGTGAGCTCGGCGTCCGCCGCCGCGGCGGAGACAGCCCGCCGCCTGGACGCGGCCGGCCTGCGCAGCCCGAAGGCCGGGGACGGCACGCTGCGCTGCTACACCACGGACAATCCCGAGCGGTTCGCCGCGCTGGGGGAGCGGTTCGGCGGGCGGGCGATCACACGCGTCGAACGGGTCGGCACGGACGAGCTGGCCTCGCCCCTCGCGCCGGCCGGCCAACACGCCACGGAGACACAATGACCGCCACGCGCAGAGTCGCCGTGCTCACGCTGCTGTGCCTCGCCGGCGCCGCGGGAGGTTGCTCCATCGGCAGCGATCCCAACCAGGGCATGACCTTCGCCGTGCCGATGTGGATGGCCGTCTGGGCCGAGCCGCCGGCGCCGGAGGACTACCTCGAGGCCATGGTCAAGGCGCCCGACCCCGACAGGCGCCGCGCCGCCATCGACGCCCTCTCCGCCAGCGCCGCGGGCGAAGAGGACAGGTGCGTCGCCGCTTACGCCCGCGTGCTCGACGAGGACGAGGACGCGGCGGTCCGGGCTTCGGCGGTTCGCGCCATCGGGCGGACGCGCAACCGGAAGCACGTCGGGCATCTGGTCAAGGCGCTGTCGGACCGTTCGTCGATCGTCCGTTGGGACGCGGCGGTGGCGCTGGAGCATTTCAGCGGCGACCCGGCCGGGGATGCCCTGTCCGAGCACGCCCTGGACGACGCCTCGGAGGACGTGCGTGCGGCGTGCGCGCGGTCGCTGCGGAGCTACCCGCAGCCGGCGGTGTTGCGGGCGCTGGTCCGCTGTCTGCGCGACGAATCGTTCTCGGTGCGCTACCGGGCGCAGGAGTCGCTGGTGGCGTTGACGGGCCGGGACTTCGGCTACGACGCCGAGGGCTGGGTCGCCGCGCGGGAGGGCAAGCTGCCGGCGACACGCCCCGCCGCCGGGAAGGCCCCCCGGCCTTGGTGGGACATGCTGGGCGTGGCGGCGGGGCGCGAGCCGGAGAAGCGCACGAAGCGCCCGCCCACGCGCCGGCTGTGGGATATCTTCGGGTTGTTTGACGACTGGCCGCGCCAGGAGGAGTAGCCGCCCCGGGCGGCGGAGAGGCAGATGCTGGCGCTCGTTTTCGACGGCAAGCCGGTCCTCACCGACAGCCATCGCAAGCCCCGCCCGAAGACGGGCGAGGCGCTCGTGGCGGTCCACATGGCCGGCATCTGCCGGACCGACCTGGAGATCCTGAAGGGCTACATGGGCTTCAAGGGGGTGCTCGGGCACGAGTTCGTGGGCACGGTGGTGCGCGGCCCGCGGCGGTGGCTGCACCAGCGCGTCGTGGCGGAGATCAACTGCGTCTGCGGGCAGTGTGACATGTGCCGCCGCGGCCTGGCGAACCACTGCCGCCGGCGCACCGTCATCGGCATCGACGGGCGCGACGGCGTCTTCGCCGAGTACGTTGCCGTGCCCGTGCGGAACCTCCACGAGGTGCCCGAGGCACTCGGGGACGTGGCGG